>JAIRWY010000032.1 GCA_031268675.1 Candidatus Ancillula glyptotermitis
TCTTGTATTATCCATTTTCATGATGTCATACCCCTATGGTATAATATACAAGAAGACCGTGCGCCCGAAAAAAAGCGCCCCAAAAACAAACAAACAATATGCAAATAAAAATAAAAACACGCAAAAACAACAGAAAATACGTAAGCAACATGCAAACAGAAAACACGTAAACAAAGCGCGCAAACAAAAAAACAAGAGAAAAACAACAGAAAACAACAGCATAATTTACGCGGTATTTTGAACGGTACTTCAATATGTGTGTTATACACAGGTATGCAAATAAGAAGGCGTATTCGTACATCAAACCGCTTCTTTAACTAATCTGCTATTATCTACACTTCTTGATGAGCAAAGCAGACTGAGTGATTTGCAAAACACATGCGCGCAGAAGTTGTGTGATTTGCAAAACAAATCAGACTGATAAAATTCACTTGTGCAAGTAAACACAAGTGCGCAGAAACAGACCGCGTGATTTATGAAATAAATCACACCGCTAAACCCACAGGTAACATGCAGGTGCTGGTAAACACAGGTGCACAGAAGCAGACTGAGTAGTTGTTGAAATTTCTGTACAAAGTACTGCTCATGAAGTAAGGTACTTGACTTTTCCAGGATAATGTGTTATACTAGTTTAAGAATATTTAGTGAGAAGAGGAATAATGAAAGAGAAGTTTATAGCATACGGTCCAATCGGTGCAATTGTAGTAGTTTTACTTGTTGTGGTGTTTTCTGTTAATTTCGCAACAGGTTTCGGTCCTGGTGGAAAATATGCGCCAGGTGGGGCAAGTGCTGTATCTACAAACTCTCCTAGTAGTTCTACAACTGCGCCAGGAAGTTCAGCTTCGGTGCCAGTTACTGGTTCATCAGTGCCACCGACTGGTTCAGTACCAGATAATGAAGCTGGGACTGCTCCCGCAGGAGATGCACCTGCACCAACAACGGGAGACACTCCAGCAGAAAATCCTGCACCTGCCCAGCCTGCTGCAGAGTAATTATCCTACTTGTACTCGCGCAATTTCATCTCCGTGTTTTACATGATCTGCTTCAGTAAACACAGCGTCTTGAACGTTGCATATAACTACAGGTGATGATAGTTCATACCCTTTGCTTTCAATTTCCTTCAAATCGAATTTAAGCAATTTATCACCAGCCTTAACTTTCTGCCCATTTTCAACGAACTTCTTAAAATGTTCTCCATTAAGGTGTACAGTTTCAATTCCAATGTGTATTAGAACTTGTAGTCCGTGCTTGTCTTTTAAAGTGATAGCATGCTTTGATGCAAATACAGTATCAACAACTCCATCAAATGGTGCATAAACTTCAGAACTTTCTGGTAAAATAGCAATTCCAGCACCCAAAAGCCCTTGTGAAAAAGTAGTATCACTTAATTTCTTGATTGGAATAACTTTCCCAGTAATCGGTGCAAGTAAAACTACCTCAGTAGTAGACGATTGACTAAGTAGTGGACGGATACAATCAGCTATGAATTGAACATCTGTACCAATAATGACTTGTAGTGAATTTCCACCAGGTCTCATAACACCAAGTGCACCAGCTGATTTGAGAACTCGATCATTTACAAGATTCATATTGCCAACCTCTACACGCAGTCGTGTAATACAATTGTCAAAGCCCTCAATGTTCTTAATTCCACCAAGTCCAGCAATCATATCTTGTGCAATTTTAGAAAACTTGTCGTCGCCTAATTTCTTTGTGCCTAAAAGTTCTCCACTATCTTCTTCTTGTCCAAGTGTTTTTAGATGCAACTTCTTAATTAGCAAGTAAAATATAATGAAATACAAAACGAAGAAAACTAGTCCAACTAGTAGTATAATCCACGGATTTTGTGCCATTGGGTTGTTCCAATTCAACACCAGATCCGTAAATCCTGCAGAAAAACCAAATCCCATTCGTACAGGTAGAATATTGCAGATGAATAGTGAAATACCTGTTAAAACAGCATGAATTCCAAAAAGAAGTGGAGAAATAAACATGAACGAGAACTCAAATGGCTCTGTTATTCCTGTGAAAAATGATGTGAATGCAGTTGAGAGTAGTAGTCCAAATACAATTTTCTTGTTCTTGGTCTTCGCAGTCATGTACATTGCAAGTGCTGCTCCTGGTAGTCCAAACATCATAATTGGGAAAAATCCAGTCATATATTGTCCTGTTGTTCCGTAAACTCCTGTAGCTGACAAGAAGTTGTTCAAGTCGTTAATGCCTGCCACATCAAACCAGAATACGGAGTTAACAGCATGATGCATTCCGATTGGAATAAGAAGTCTGTTCAACAATCCATAAATTCCCGCGCCTACTGGACCTAGTTTTGAAATCATCTCTCCAAAATTCACCAATCCTGTAAAAAGCAACGGCCATAGGAAGTACAGAGCAAATGCAATAAGTAGCGATATTCCGCCAGTAACAATTGCAACACACCGTTTACCACTAAAGAAGTCTAGGGAACGATGAAGTTTTACATCTTTGAACTTGTTGTATGCAAAGGCACTGATTAGACCGCATAAGATTCCAATAAACTGATTTTGGACTTTGCCATATGCAGGATTTACAGCTTCAATTTCAGTACTGGTTAAAAGAGCAATAGATTCTGGAGACAGTAATTTTGTCACCACCAGCCATGAAATTAATCCTGAAAGCGCACTTGTTCCATCTGCATTTTTTGCCATGCCCAACGAAACACCGACTGCAAAAAGAAGTGGCATATTTCCGATTATTGCACCTCCAGCGGTTCCCAAGAAAATAGCAACAATATTTGATTTACCACCACTTGAGTCAATCCAATAGCTTATACCAACAAAAATTGCTGCAATTGGTAATACAGCAACTGGTAACATTAGCGACTTTCCTAAATTTTGTAAGAATTTCATATTTTCCTCACTTTCGAGTATATTTTTCTATATGTATATAATGCATAAATGCAAGGCTAAGTATAACAAGTTTTTCTAAAAAAATACTACGGTGTTGCTATAATACAAGTAAAAGTTCACTCATAAAAAGTTTCTCTTTAAAATATACTACTAAAAGTGCTGCTCAAAAATTTTACGAGAAATACGTGCACAACGCTTATAGTAATCATAAAGTTCATAGTTTGTATTAAATTTTAGTGATAAAAACTTGTTCAGCATGCTTAAATAGCGTTCATCATCTAGTAAAACATCACCTTGCAGAATCAAAGAGTTAGCATTACGAAGGCGTATTGAAAGTTGCCATGCATCTAAGAGTTTGGAATATTCATCAGCGGTAAGAATGCCAATTTTTAAAAGTTCATCAAGTGCTGAAGTTGTTGAAATTGTACGAAGTGCGGGATTTACATACACGAACTCCAGTTGCTTAACCTGCACTAACCACTCAATATCACTCAATCCACCAGATCCTAACTTCAGATCAATGCGTCCATTAGCAGTTCGTGCGCGTTCAGTTTCTATGCGTGCCTTCATTTTGCGAATTTCTTGCAGTGCATCATCAGTTATAAAATTCTTCTTGTATCTATGCGTGTTGATTATTTGCTCTAGTTTAAGTGCATCATCAGTTAATTCAGAACCGCTCATATTGAGTACTCTGGCTCTTAATAGTGCTTGAAATTCCCAGTTCTGGGCAAATCTCTTGTAGTATTCATCATAACTTGCAAAGCTGCGGACAATTGAACCGTTCTTTCCTTCAGGTCGTAGATCAAAGTCCAACTTCAAGTTTAATTCAGTTGTACTAATTTTCTGTAGTAGGTGACGAAAAGTTAGTGCCGCATCCACTGCTTGTTTATCATCTTCACCGTTATGCACAAGTACAATATCCGCATCTGAAGAAAATCCCAGTTCTTTACCACCATAACTCCCCATTGCAATTGCGAACAACTTGGTTTGATACTGCTTATTGACAATATCTAGTACATTTAATATGAGTAAATCCGTCACCTTCGTAATTTGCAATGCAATTTGGTCATCATCAAGTGTTTTGAAGGCAAAGCACAGAGCAAGTCGTAGTATTTCCCTCTCCCGCACATCCAAAAGCGCACATATAGCATCTTCAACATTGTTACTGCGTTCTAAAACAGCATCAAATGTGCATTCAATATTTCTATATGATGCATTTTCCACTTCATCAGCCATCAGTTGTATTAACATCGGGTGTTCTACTAATGCATTGCTTATATACTTGGAGTTGGTTAGCACAAATGCTAGACGAGCAGCAACTTGATTGTTATCACGTAATAATCGCAAAAACCAAGGTGCTTCACCAACTTTTTCCGAAATTTTCCTGAAGACTAATAACCCATTTCCTTTATTCACTCCGCCTGCTAAATAATTCAGAAAGCTCGGGAGAATCTGGCGCATTATCAATGCCTTTCTGCTTGAACCACTTACCAGTGCATCGATATGGTGTTGAGTTGCTTGTGCATCTTCAAAACCCAAAGACTTCAAGCGCTCTTGCGCATCAGCAGTTGTTAATCGTAGTTCTTTTGAAGTCAAAGATGCTGCAATTTCAAGCATTGGATGGTAAAAAATGGATAAATGCAACTGCCGTATTTTTGCACGTGTGGCATTATACAACTCCATAAACTCATCATCATGCATCTTCAGCCCAAGTGCAACTCTAGTGATTTCTTCAGGAGAAGTTGGAAAAAGGTGCGTGCGCCGCATACTCCACATCTGCACTCTATGCTCAATATATCGCAATAACTTGTACGCATGCATAATTTCATCAGCCGTTGAACGACCAATATATCCTGAATCCCGCAACTCTTCAATTGCATCAAGCGTTCTCGGTGAGCGAATTTTCGTGTTAATTCTACCGTGAATCATTTGCAACAACTGAATGGTGAATTCAATATCACGAAGTCCGCCTTTGCCCAATTTTATTTCTAGGTTTTTGTTTTTTACAGGAATATTGTCTATAACTCGCGCGCGCATTTCTTGTGAATCAGAGATAAAATTACTACGAGTTGCACCAATCCACACAAAGTTTGACCGCATTTTTTCATATTCAGCACCAATTACAGCATTACCAGCAACTGCATGTGCTTTTAAAAGTGCTTGGAATTCCCAATTTTCAGCCCATTTCTGGTAGTAGTTTGCAGTACTTTCAACGGTTCTAACGAGTGCACCAACTTTCCCCTCAGGACGCAATGCAGTATCAATTTCCCAAAGTACTGGTTCACCTCCAATAAGTCCATTGCAAACTTCAGTAACCGAAGTTGCCAGCTTTTGTGCTACTCCTGAATCTATGCAGTTTTGAGATGCAACAAATATTAAGTCAACATCTGAAATATAGTTCAACTCACCAGCTCCGCATTTACCCATAGCAATTATAGCAAGTTCAGGATTCAAAATGTTCATTTTTTTTGCAGAAATTGCGAATGAACCAGTTAGAACATCTTTTGCAGCCGCAGTTAAATCTGACATAATCTGCACAATATTACCAAGTGGATCAGTTACAGCAATATCATCAACAACGATTTGGATTAGCCTTTTACGGTAATTTTTCCGCAGTTTCGTAACTTCTTTTTCATAATCTATATTACTATTACTTGCGCTTGTAAAATTCTGTTTATCAAATATTACAACTTTTTCGCTCAGAATTAGTTCTAAACCACCGTACTTTTCGCACCATGAACTTACTGCATTAGAATAAAATTGAAGCCGTTTTTGTAGTTTAGAAGTATCCATTACAACTTGTTAAATAAGTATTCCGTTTCAAACTGCGTAATTTGCTGATTGTACCGTTCACATTCATCGCGTTTATTTTTCAAGAAGTAGTCAAAAATATGCTCTCCAAGTGTTTCTGCCACAAAATCTGACTCTTCCATAAACTTCAGTGCTTGTTCAAGAGAATTAGGAAGTGGTTTTATACCAAGTGTATGTCTTTGGTGCTCAGTTAGTGTCCACACATCATCGGTGGTTTCTACTTCAAGATCCAACTTTTTCTCAATACCGTCCATACCAGCTGCCAGAATCATAGAGAATGCAAGATACGGATTAGTAGCAGTGTCAACTGACCGGAGTTCTATTCGCATAGATTGTTTCTTGCCCAGTTTATAGCGAGGAACACGAATCATTGCAGAGCGATTATTAACACCCCAACATGCAGAATTAGGTGCTTCATCACCACCAAAAAGGCGCTTGTATGAGTTCACGAACTGATTAGTAATTGCAGAAATTTCATGTGCATGAACAAGAATACCAGCAATAAACCGTCTCCCAGTGATTGAGAGGTTGTGTTCACTATCGTTGTCGTAAAATATGTTGTTTTCATTATCAAATAGAGAAAAATGCGTGTGCATTGCAGAGCCTGGTGCATTTGCAAGCGGTTTAGGCATGAATGAGGCAACCATACCGTATTGCAAAGCTATTTCTTTAACAACAGTTCTGAACGAGATGATATTATCAGCACATGTTAGTGCATCTGCATGTCGTAAATCAATTTCATTTTGACCAGGTCCAATTTCATGATGCGAAAACTCAACACTAATGCCCATTTTTTCCAGTGTAGTAATTGTGTCGCGTCTAAAATCTTGTCCAATAGAACGGGGCACATGATCAAAATACCCGCCATAATCAATTGGTTCTAATTTTATAGCACCATGTTTAGTCTTTGGCTTCTTGAAGAGATAGAACTCAATTTCTGGATGCGCATAAAATGTCAACCCTTTTTCAAGAACTTTTGAAAGAGAACGCTTCAGAATATAGCGACTATCAGCAAGTGAGTTTTCCTTGTTTGGAGTTAAAATATCACAAAACATACGTGCAGTTCCACCAACATCACCTCGCCAAGGCAATATTTGAAAAGTTGAAGCATCAGGCTTTGCAATCATATCAAACTCGGTTATGCGCGTAAATCCCTCAACCGAAGATCCATCAAAGCCAATTCCTTCTGCAAAACTGTTCTCAAGTTCGGCAGGTGCTATCGCAATAGACTTCAAAAATCCAAGTACATCCGTAAACCACAATCGCACAAACTTTATATTCTGGTCCTGTGCGACCTGCAGAGCATATTCCTCCTTTTTATCCATACCTCCATTATACCACACCCCTATGACATTTTGCTTTTTTGCTGCATCCGCATCTGAAGTAGAACGCTTAATATAAGCACATTGTAGCACTAAATTTTTTGTTATGTTGTTATGTTGTGATTTTGATCATATTTAGTAAAAATAAGCTCAAGTTCCATGTATAATATTATTATGGCATTTACTCAAAGGAATATCAACATCTCAAACTTTGGTAGTGCCTAACAAAGTGCCACGAGAAACGAAAGAATAAGCACAAAAGGTAGGGTGGGTGCTCTAATATACCTTTTAGAATACCTATTCAAGAACGACCAGAAGTTGTAAATACTATAGTAGAGTTTGGAAACTATGAAGGGGATAGCGTGTTGAGCTGCAAAAATGGAGTTAATGGATTACATACAGAAGTAGAGAGAAAACGAGGTTTATTATGGTAGGCAAAATTAGAGACACTAGTTCTACTGAGAGCCTGAATGTTATGCTCAAGATGTTTGGCAAACTTCCACCACTCACAATTGTTTCACTTCGTAAACCAGTTGTCCAAAGAAATCTAGATAAGCTAGGTGCATGAAAGGTCATCAACTAGAGCAAGACAAGAAACAAAAGCATGAAAATGTGTATGCAAAAATCCACAAAGAATGACAAATCAAAGATTTGACGAATATGCCATTTTAATGGCACGGCAAGATGAAGATGTTTTGAACCTCAAAAGTTCATAAAAGTAGTATCAGAATTGCGAATAGAGATTGCGAAAATTGGAGGAAATATCAATGATACAGTTCGCTGGATGAACTATTTACCAACTAGAGTTAAACATTGGGACAGTGTTGAATTTGGAAAAATCATTGATGTTGCTCGTGAGTATGCAAAATTGATGGGAATTCAAGAACATGGAGGTCGCTGGGTTGCCGTTAAACATGGACTAAGCAAGAATGGAAATGATCATATTCATATGGTTTTCAACCGCTACTAGGTGCAAACAGAATACTTCAAAGCGGTTCAGAAGATTACACATCAATACTGAACCTGATGAAGACAGTGTTTGAGCTTGGTAAGATTTGTCAGGAGAGTTATACTCTTCTCTCTCCTGCTCGGTCGTGAGTTCAAGTAGCTCTTGAGAATAGGGGGGAGTTGGGGTTCTGAGAAACTGAGCTTTCTGATAAACACTTTGAATTCGCTCTGAGAGATGCTTAACGATTTCCTCTTTATCCTGCTCGTTAACTCCGAAGTCATCCTTAAGATCCACAGTATATGATAAAGCTTTAGGTATTGTAGTCATATAATTGTTAAGATTTTTTGTTCCAAACCTGTCAATAAAATATTCGAGACCATCTTCTATTCTAAAGTGAGTAGTGGTATCAATTTTGTATATATCAAAGTAATCACGCCAAACTCCTCTGTCGTTAATAACTTTTAGCTTCATTGTAAGAAGATCTGGAATATCTAAAACCTCTATTCCTGCAATATTTGTAGATTGAGAAATGTTTTTTTGCCCAAGTCCTCGCATTATTTCAACTTTTGTTCCCAACATCCACCCATTAACTGTTCTATACCCTCCATTAGTCTGAATGAAACCAAATTCATTTTGAAGATTACTGAGAAGCATATCCGTATCAAAAGGTTTCATTACGCAAAAATCAAGATCTCTAGAAATCCGATGTTTCAAATGCATAGTAAGTGCTGTCCCACCAACTAAATAACTTGCCTCTGGTAGAAAAGGCTGGAGCTTTGACCAAGTATTAATAGTTGCCTCTGGTAGAAAGTTTTCATAATTCCTAAGCATGGTGATTGTTAATCACACTTTCTACGTAATGCTTTATATTTTGGTCAAAACCGCGAGCATCACACGCAGAAAGAATATCAGAGTTATTTATATGCTCAAAAGTCCAATCCCAAGCTTCTTTATCTCCATGCGTAAGCATTCTATATGCAATTGAAACCCCATGAGTTTGAGTGTTTTTCACAGTAGACCACTCACTCCAGAAAATGTGTGAAAATCTTTCTGGAATATCATATACCTTGTCAAACATCGTTCGTCCCATACACTCATTCTACCACAAACCCTGGACTTTGTCAAGGAAAATAGCGTCGTTTACCAACTAGTTGCACATATGCACATACAGTTCAGCCTACTTGCTCGTATGCAGACTGCAAACTATATGCACATGTGCAAATACCTACAACTACCTCAACGCAATGACACCCACCAGGCTGATGACCCATACAACCACCCCAGAAGCTAGCACTTTGAGCACCGTGCGTGTAATAGCGGAGGTTGATGAAACTGCTTGGTTGTACTTGCGGATCGCAGGAACTGTTTGGGCGATGTAACTGGTAGATGATATTGAGACATGTCTTTTTCAATTTTGCCATTTACTACACCAGCATTTGACAAGATCAGTGAGTTAGTAGTCCTGTTGTAAAAAGTTTTAGATTCTAGGTCATTGTTATTATTCTGAAATGAGACTGAAACGGTGTTTTGAACAGTTCCAAAAGAGCCAACTGGAAGATCTAAGGTCGCAAGTTGTTTCCATGAGAAGATTCGAGACAGAAAGAGTTGCTTTATTGTTGATGAAATATCTCCAGTAAATAGTTTAGAAGAGTTGGCAAATAGCCCACCGAGTAAGTACCCCAAAAAGCCGATGATGATTATAAGCCATGCAGGAAAGTGCTTTTTTAGGCAGTTGCAATGCGAGTTGCTCAATATCCTTCAAACTTCGAATACTTCCAATACCTATAACACACAGCGAGATATCATGCAATTTGTCCGTTATTTTACTGCAGACATCCGTAAGACACAGATCTTTAGAAGATTTTGCGACACTTGAGAAAGTATCTAGTACACCTCTTGGGGTGTGATTTTCATGAATTGTGATGTCTGGTTTTATCCGTTCAAATTCCTGTACAGTTGTAGATGTGACTACTTCAATTTCACGATTGTCCATTGCCGCTCGAATTCCAAGGGACGCAAGAGCTGAAATAGTTAGTTCAAATTCATCATCTGATGCATAATCTCGTTCATTAGTAGACAGTGCGAATACTACTTTTGCACGTTTTGATTCCTCGAACTGTCTAACCTGCAACTTGTCCAATTTTGCACTTGCTTTCCAGTTGATGTTTTTTGTCGGATCTCCTGGTGTGTAGTCTCGTATATCATGAAATGAAATATCTGACTGAGTGATTTTATCAGTTGGATTTCCATCAAGATCCCTTATCATGCCCAGTTGATTGCTTGGAAGCGGTAGAGTTTTAGGATGCACGAAGAGCCTGGAGGACTGGCTCAGTGCGCGATTCATCCGAAAGATGTGGATTGAATCAGTTTTAATGCTGCAAATCCAGTCCAACCAAGAATTCCCACGAACAAGATGCTCAATACTAGTACACTAAAGCACAACTTGCCAGTATTCGTGACGCTACTGCGCCAGAAAGTGCGTGTGGATGTTCGGA
>JAIRWY010000048.1 GCA_031268675.1 Candidatus Ancillula glyptotermitis
TAAAAATTACTATCAGTAATAATAAGTCCAGCATTAAACTGTGACATATCTGCAGCATTAGATTTTTGAGGCAATGACACAAAAACCGTAGTACTCACAACGAAAAACGCAAGAAACGCAAGAAAACTCGAAAGTCTTTTTTTAAACATTTTACCCCCTATTGTAATATTTTTTCTATTCATAATACCCCTTATTATACCACACTACTTATACAATGTCTACTATTTAGTTTAGCAAGTTTATGTGCTTTGCAATTTTTTACTAAATCGACGGATAAATAACAAAGAACACATAATAATGTGATATACAATGGGAAGAATATTCTAACATCTGAGGCATAAATTGATGGAGAAAATGAAACCAAAAAAGTTGCTATAAAACCAGAAAATGCGATATAAAGTATAAATAAAGTTCTGAATGTAAAGCCATAAAGTAAAAAGATAGACGCAACAAAACAGAAAATTAGAAATAAGAAGAATATATGTGGCATAAGTGTTTTTGGATTGCTAAAAGAAGTATTAGGAATAAATTGATCCTGCATTTGCCCTAGCATTTGACTTATTTGGGGTCTAAAGAAGTCAGAAGTATTATAAAAGTATTTAGACATGATTAAAGGAACAAAGTTAAGTAAAAACAAAACTACTTTTTTATTTGTCGAAATGCTTATGCGAATGCTCAAAATTAACAATACCGAAATAATTGCTAAGTAGACTAAATCACTATCAAATAAAAAATGCTTACAGATGTATAAGAACCCTAAGTTAACTTTTGAAAAAATGCTTATATTTGCATAAGCTGGAAAGTTACTTGCAATTTCAGCAAATCTGCGATGAACATTTCCTGGACAAATAAGCACATTCATTATACCTAACAATGAAATGACTAATCCAAGAACAATATATAAATTAAATTGTTTAGCTTTTATTTTAATAAACCACACCAAATTAAAAAGAAAGAATATCATAAATGCTAAAACACTCATTTGCTCAGAGTTACAAGCAAAAATTAAAGATAACAAATACAAAATCATTTTACTTATTTTTATTCTTGTTGTTTCCGTCTTAGCTAATGTGGAATATATACTAGTTCTAATCCCTGAAAGTGCATACAGTAATAAGGAAGATGTCCAAAGATAATTAATAACCATTGCATAAATTCCTGCTGAAGAATATATTGCAGATGGAATAAAAAGACAAAAGAATATGGCAACTAGAGACATTTGCCAAAACTCTATAAATCCAAAACACTTTCGTATAGAATGAACCATAAGTACAGCTAAAGCAATAGTGATTATTCTCCAAATAAGTAAATGTTCTGTCATAAAGTATCCAAAAAATTCTACTACAAATCTTGATGACCAGTTAGTATATTTCCAAACGGCATATGCAACTGGTCCAGTAAAATTTCCAGAAACTACTTGATCGTGAAATACTGCCTGCCAGTCTCCAGAACGAACATCTTGAAAATACGTTAACAAATAGAAAAATATACCAACACATAAATAAGGAATTGTTGATGGTTTTTTAATAAAATCTATTATGCGGGTGTATGCTTTTGTAAAAGTTACTTCATTTGAAACAGAAGTTGGAGAATTTAGGGGGGGGGGGTAATGCACGCGCAAAACAGGATCAGCACTCATTTGCGCATCCCCAATTGTATCTCCATTTTTACAACCCATAACTAAATTATACCACACCTTTTTACACTTGTCAAGTAAAGAAACAGGTAGCTAGTATACAGAAAATCACCACATGGAATGTTTGAGATATAGAACACCATGGATATAGAACATCTATGAGGTGTGGACGGAGAGAATAGATGGAGTGGAGAAAGTTGATGATAAATGGAAGATGTTGTATTTTGGGTGTAAACCAACTTCTACTTGAAAATGTCATAGGCATGTGGTATAATACTTTGTAGAAGTATAAACATGTGGAGGAGTACATGGAGAAGTTTGAACGTGGATTAAGTGGCGTGCAGTATCCTATTGAGTATAAGAATGGATCTGGAGTAATTTTTACTGCATGCATTGCGTCAATTGGGTCGAGTTTGCGCGAATATAAGGCAGATGGTGTTGATATAACAGTTCCTTATAGACTATCAGAGTTTACACCTGTTTTTTCAGGAATTGTACTGTTTCCTTGGCCCAACCGACTTGAAGACGGCAAGTACACATTTGAGGGCAAGGAAATTCAAGCGCCCATCAATCATCCAGAAGAAAACAACAATTTGCATTCACTCTCGGAAAATCATGAGTTCCAGCTAGTGGACTACCAAGAGAATGCAGTAACTCTGTCCCTCAGATTACCACATTCTCGTTTTTACCCATTTGATATAGGCGTTGAAATTACATATGAACTAGGTGAAACTGGACTTGAGGTATCAATTAAGGTTGAAAATCTTGGAAAAACTCGCGCGCCATTTGGTCTAGGCTGGCATCCATGTTTTGCGTACGGAGGCAGTAGGGAAGATGCTGTTTTAGAAATGAGTGCAAAAACCCATATTGCTGTTTGTGACAGAAATCTACCACTTGAAAAAGTCCCAGTTGAAATTTGCTCTGGTGGTAAATTTGACTTTAGAAAACCTAGTGCGTTAAAGGATTTGCAAATAGATGATGCATTCGTACACTTTGAGAACGTGAACGACGAACATCAGGTCATATTGCATCGTCCAGACGGTAAGAAAACTACTGTTTGGTCCGATCTACATTATGGAGCATGGCAAATCTGCACTATAGACTCAATTGGGGAAGATAAGAACCAAGGCATTTTCATAGAACCTTGTACATGTTATGCAAATGCTTTTAAAACTGGCGACCACTTAATAGTATTTGAGCCTAAAGGAGAATCTGGAAGTACATTAGAATGCACATGGGGTGTTAGATTTGAATAAGCATTTGGCGCAGGTGAGGTAGATCACCTATGACACAGTAGCGGATCTTTTCTTCTTCCAAATTGCAACCAAGATAACAATACCAACCAGTAGAATCATTGACACTGTCGCAATAATATATGGCGAACTTGAAGCAGATGCCTCATCAGTAATGCTGTCAAGATTATTCTTGTTGATTTCAAACACGACAGTACCATCTTTGCCAGAGTGTAGACGATAAGTCGTTCCATCAAAAGAAGGTAAAAATCCCAAGCGCCATAGTTGACCTGCAGCACTATCAACACCGAAGAACGAAGCCACAAACTCTTTTTCGCCAACTGATGACCCTACAGAATCTTCGGTTACAGAATCTAGTTTTATGCCAAGCGCTTGAATGCCTTTCACCACAGTCGGACCTGGGCACTGCCCGTAGTAGTCACCAAATTTCTCGTTGATATATTGCTGCGCTGCCTGATAAACCGCACGATCAACACCAGATGGTTCATTGACATTGCCCGCAGTTGCATATTGCTTGAGTAGACTTTTCGCTTTCTGGGTGACATCCTGCTTCTCTAGTGGCAAAAAATCTGTAAACTTCACAAGCCCATCTGGAAACTTATCTTCTGACACATTCTCACTTTCTGGTGCTGTCATTTCGTAGGCGATCGTACCATCACTAATATTATGCAACCGATAAGTTACACCATCACTAGATACAACAAAACCGTCCTTAATAAGTGTTGCTGCATTGCCATATTCTCCTTGATTACTATTACTAATCAGCGACCCAAAATAACCAGCAAACATACCTTCTTGCATCGCACCGACATTTTTCAGGTTGCTGGCGTTACTAACAGCTGAACCAACATTGGCGGTGTTCATCCAGTTCTTCCAAATAGTGTTGCAATAATTCCACAGCTCGCTGGCAATTTCTTCACCTGCTAAACTCTGAATCTCCTTGAGAACTTGATTGCGCGGATTCGAACCACCACTCATCCATTTTTCAAAAGCACTAATGTCGCTCGCAGTCGGAGTATGAGCAGCAGACGCAGTATAATCCTCAAATCCAGCAAGATTGAATCCACTCGTACTAGCCCAAGCACGTGCCTGAGCAGAGATACTAGTAGTGGCAGTAGAATTATCACCACTAACTGAATCTGCATCGTCTGGTCTATCATCTTTTACGTCACCAGCGATGCTTTGAGTCCCTGGATCTGCAATAGCAATATGAACATTAGACAACAAGGCAGGTACAAATACCATCAGCAAGACGGTCACACATAATGAAAGTTTTCGCATAAAATAATTATATCATGTCTATACTAAAAATTATATTATGCAATATCTGATAAGTAAGTTATTTTATCATTAAAGTGATGTTGTAGAATTTTAGCAGGATTTCCAGCAAGGATCACATACGGTTCTACATCATTTGCAACCGTTGTTCATGTATTTACAGTAGAACCGATAGAAGTATCTATCTAGTAGTCGAATAAAGAGCTAAACTTATGCTAGATCTACTAAGTGTACAGATTTAAGTGAAGAAAATTAAAAAAGTAAGGTATATTCCACTTCGCATTTATCACTCTGCTTATACCTCATGAAGTCTAAAAAAGCCTGTTTTCCCCCTTCAAAATAGTACATGTGTATATAACACACATAAGCACCTTAAATCAAACCACGTGCTTATAAATAGCCTTAATGAAGGTATAGGTTATAAAACCACCTGGATTTGCTACAGAAGAAGCTTTTACATGTACATCCCCTGAATAAAGAAGGACTTGTATTGAAGAGGGGTTGATGATAAATGGAAGGTGTTGCATTTTGCATGCGAATGCATAAAAAAGCAAAATGTCATAGGCATGTGGTATAATGGAGGTATGAAGATTGACAAGGTGCTAATAGCAAATCGTGGAGAGATTGCGGTACGGATACTGCGCACTGCACGGGATTTAGGCATTAAAAGTGTTGCTGTGTATTCTGATCAGGACATAATGGCGCCGTTTGCTAAACTGGCAGATGAGTCATATACATTAGATGGCACAAGTTTTTCAACAACCTATATGAACACCGAGAAAATACTAGAAATTGCTAAAAAAACTGGTGTTGATGCACTACACCCTGGTTACGGCTTCCTTTCTGAGAATGCTGAATTTGCATCTGAAGTTGAGGCAGCAGGTATTAAGTGGATTGGTCCTAGTGCAGATGCAATTGATATGTTGGGAGACAAAGTCAAGGCGCGCATAGTTGCTGATAAAGCGGGTGTTTCTCCAGTACCAGGTATTTCTAGAGCCTTGGAAAATATAAAGCAGGTGCGCGATTTTGTTGCGGAATACCAGTTTCCCATCATACTGAAGAGGCTTGATGGAGGTGGCGGACATGGTATTTTCGTTATACGAACTGAAACGCAGCTAGAGAATTTTGAGGCTGCTCATACTGCTGATATTAGCTACTACTTTGTTGAAAAATTTGCAGAAAATGCACGTCATGTTGAAACTCAATGCGCACGTGATTCACATGGTAATTTTGTTGTTGTGTCAACTCGTGATTGCTCAATTCAGCGAAGAAATCAAAAGTTGTTAGAAGAAGCACCTGCACCATTTCTTCCGCCTGGAATTCATGAAAAGTTGCTGAAATGGTCACAATCTCTGTTTGAAACTGTTGGATATGTTGGATTGGGCACCTGCGAATTTCTGCTTGAGTGTAATAATTTGTACTTTCTTGAAGTAAATCCTAGACTACAAGTTGAACATACGGTTTCTGAAGAAGTTTCTGGACTTGATTTGGTCGAGCAGCAGATTAGAATTGCTGAGGGTAAATCTCTTAGTGTTTTAGAAAGTGGTAGCGAAAAAGTACCTGTTCATTCTATTGAGTTCCGAATCACTTCTGAGAATCCACACGCAAATATGACTCCAACTTCTGGAATTTTGACAGATTTGCGTTGGCCAGCTGGACCTGGTGTACGCTTAGAGACTGGAGTTGAACTTGGAGATGTTGTAACTACTGATTTTGACTCCATGATTGCTAAAATTATAATCACGGGCAAGGATAGAATTTCTACAATTGCGCGCGCTAAAAGAGCATTACGAGAACTTGAAGTTGTTGGAATTTCAACGCCTAAAGAGTTGTTTGAACTTGTTTTAGATGATGATGATTTTATAGCAACTAGTTGTGAGTTTAAGGTCCACACAAAGTGGTTAGAATCCAAGATTTTGCCAGAACTTGAGACTGTTGAGCAAGAAGATGTCCAAAATGCGCAAGAAAAAGAGGCGGATGTATACAAAGAGTTTGTTATTGAGGTTGATAAAAAGCGAACAGTTATAAAATTGCCATCTACTTTGTTTAATAATCAACCACAGCAAACAGCAACTGCTCCGCGCGTTAGCCCTTCTTTTTCAAGGCGTTCTCTTGGTGCAAGTTCTGGAGCAATTGGGGGTCAAAATTCTGCTGGTGATCCATTAAAAGTGGTTAGTCCGATGCAAGGAATTGTTGTCTCAATTGCCGTAGAAGTAGGACAGAAGGTGCAAAAAGGTGATCTAGTAGTTGTGCTTGAAGCTATGAAGATGGAGAAATTTGTAGTTGCTGAAACAAGTGGAATTGTTGAAAAAATAAATGTTAAACCTAGTGATCCTGTAAATGCGGGAGTAGAACTTATAGAGTTGAAAGTTTTTGAAAATGCTGAGGAAGGAGTTAAATAATGGGATTACTTAATACATTATTAGGCAGGAGAAATATAACTACGGTACTAACTTCTGCAAGGCGTACCACCAACAAAATACATAAAAACATCAGAAAAAACCGCAGTTTGCTATTTGGTCGTAAGCAAAAAGTTGATTTTAAATCTATACTTTCCGAAAAAACAAATGAAGCTGAAGCACTTGCAATTCAAAAGCAGAAGAAAAAGGGCAAGCTTTCTGCGCGACAAAGAATTGATTTGTTGCTAGATCCTAGTACGTTCGTTGAGATTGGGCAATTTATTGGCGGAAGTCTTGATGATGAAAATTTTCGTGGAACTGCTGTTATAACTGGTTTTGGGAATATAAATGGGCAGAAAGTTTGTATTTATGCTCAAGATTTTAGCATCAACGGTGGTTCGCTTGGGGAAGTTGAGGGACAAAAAATATGCAACTTGCTTGATTTGGCACTAGATGAACGAATTCCAGTTGTTGCTATGCTTGATTCTGGAGGCGCTCGTATTCAGGAGGGAGTTGTTGCACTGGGTAATTATGGTCGTATTTTCCGTAAAACTGCAATGGCTTCTGGTGTAGTTCCGCAGATTTCTCTTATACTAGGACCATGCGCAGGTGGTGCAGTTTATTGTCCAGCATTGACGGACTTCGTAATTATGACTACTCAAAATTCGCACATGTTTGTGACTGGGCCTGATGTTGTGCGCGCAGTTACTGGTGAAGATGTCACTGCGGATGAACTTGGTGGCGCTCGTATGCACTCGGAAATTTCTGGGGTTTCACACCACTTGGCAGATAGTGAAGAGAATGCAATTGAGTATACGCGCGTTCTTTTGAGTTTTTTACCTGCAAATTCACAAACTACTCCAACCATTTACGACTACAGACCTACATCTCATGATGAAAAGAATGCAGCCTATTTGGAATCAATCTTGCCAGAATCTGCAAAATCAACATATGATATTCTTGATGTTATTTACTCAATTGTAGATTATGAAGAGTTTCTTGAAGTACATCAACTTTTTGCCCCAAGTGCGGTTGTGGGGTTTGCTCGAATTGGTGGAAGGACTGTGGGAATTGTTGCTAATCAACCAGCGTTTAATGCTGGCACTTTGGATATAGATGCATCTGAAAAAATAGCGCGGTTTGTACAACTTTGTGATGCATTTAATATTGGCATTGTTACACTTGTGGATGTACCTGGTTATAGACCTGGAATTACACAGGAACGGTCAGGAATTATACGGCGTGGAGCAAAAGTAATAACAGCATATGCAACTGCAACCGTTCCACTAATTACAATTGTTTTAAGAAAAGCCTATGGAGGTGCATATATTGTTATGGGTTCAAAAGAAATTGGTGCAGATATAAATCTTGCTTGGTCTAATGCGCAAATTGCTGTTTTAGGAGCTGAAGGCGCAGTTCAAATCGTGTATAGACGAAAACTGGCAGAAGCTAAATCCAACGGAGAAGATGTTGAGAAGTTACGGCGCGAGCTCATTGATCAGTATGCAAAAGAAGCTATAAATACGCGGTTGTCGTTGAAAAAAGGAGCGCTAGATGCTGAAATATCTCCGAGTGACACTAGGCGGTATATAATTGAATCACTTGACTTGTTGAAGGATAAAAAGAAGCAGAAGGTTAAACGTAAACATGATAATAGACCTCTTTAAGTTCTTGGTTGTTGTAAATTTAAAAAAAGCCTGTAGGATGCTTGCAAAATTTTAGAAGTTGTAGTATAATGTAGTATGTAAGTTTAGTTTAAGTAGAAGGAGAATTGTTATGACAGTACCAATCAAACCATTAGAAGATAAAATAGTTATAAAGATCGCTCAGCCTGAAACAACGACAGTCTCTGGTCTCGTTTTGCCTGAATCAGCTGCTGAAAAGCCACTTGAGGGTGAAGTTTTAGCAGTTGGACCTGGTCGTTTTGAGAATGGTGTACGCGTTGAACTAGATGTTAAGGTGGGGGATAAGGTGCTATATTCAAAATATGGTGGAACTGAAGTAAAATATAATGCTGAGGAGTACTTAATACTATCTGCTCGCGATATATTAGCAGTGATAGTCTAATTTCTTAGGAGGAAGTGTATGGGGAGGTTGTCTATTGCATATTGATGATAAATTTGGTTTTGAGGGGTATGCGTATGATGACCTTCTGTTACTTCCTGGTTTGACTGAAGTTCTTCCTAGCCAGGTTGATACAACTGCAAAGTTAACGCGTAATATTAGTATTAAAATACCTCTACTTTCTGCCGCTATGGACACAGTAACGGAATCTCGAATGGCGATTGCACTTGCCCGTTTAGGCGGAATTGGCATTTTACACAGGAACTTATCAATTGAAGATCAAGCAATGCAAGTTGATTATGTCAAGCGTTCAGAATCTGGGATGATTAGTAATCCTGTGACAGTTTCTCCTGATGTGAGTATTTTAGAACTTGATTCGTTGTGTGGTAAATATAGAGTATCTGGTTTACCAGTTGTAAATGCAGACAATCGGTTAGTCGGAATTATTACTAATAGGGATTTACGTTTTGTTCGTGCGGATGACTATTCTACAACGTTTGTGCGCGATATTATGACTAAGGACAATTTAATTACCGCACCTGTAAATATTACTAGAGAAGATGCATCAAAGATATTGGCTAAAAACAGAATTGAGAAACTTCCACTTCTTGATGATAATGGAAGGCTTGCTGGTCTAATAACCGTTAAGGACTTCATTAAGTCAGACCAGTATCCTAACTCTACGAAGGATGATCAAGGGCGTTTACGGGTAGGTGCAGCAATTGGCTTTTTTGGCGATGCTCGTGATAGAGCTGGTGCTTTAGCAGATGCTGGCGTTGATGTAATTGTCGTTGATACTGCACATGGGCATTCAAAATCCATGTTTGAGATGATTGCTTTACTCAAGAAAGATTCTGCATTTAAACATATTGATATAATTGGTGGAAATGTCGCAACAAGAGAAGGTGCTAAGTACATGATTGATGCTGGTGTTGATGCAATTAAGGTAGGAGTTGGTCCAGGTTCAATTTGCACAACGCGTGTAGTTGCTGGTGTTGGTGTTCCTCAAATTACAGCAATACATGAGGCATATTCAGTTGCCAAAGAGTATGGAGTGCCAGTAATTGGAGATGGAGGATTACAGTATTCTGGTGATATTGCTAAGGCATTAGTTGCAGGCGCAAGTTCAGTGATGTTGGGTGGTCTTTTGGCTGGTTGTGAGGAATCTCCTGGTGAAACTATACTCCTCAATGGTAAGCAGTATAAGCAGTACCGTGGAATGGGGTCTCTTGGTGCAATGTCAGGTCGTAATAAGAAGTCATATTCAAAGGATCGGTATTTTCAAGCAGATGTTGATTCTGATGAGAAGATCATTCCAGAAGGTATTGAGGGCACAGTTCCTTTTAAGGGGCTACTTTCTGCAGTTGTTTATCAGTTAATTGGAGGACTCCATCAATCAATGTTTTATGTTGGAGCAAAAACTATTCCTCAGTTGCAGGAAAAGGGCAAATTTGTTAGAATTACTAGTGCTGGCTTAAGAGAGTCTCATCCACATGATATACACGGAATTGTTGAAGCACCTAATTATAGCAGAAGATAGGAAGTAGTTATGAAGTTTTGTGAAGCAACTGGACTTATTGGGCAGATTGTTGAATTTGCTCTGAGTATTATCCATGCATTTGGTATTTTCGGGGCTGGATTAGTGGTTGTAGTTGAAAATATACTTCCATTTATACCATCAGAGGTAATTTTACCTGCAATTGGATTTGCTGCAGTTAATGGTACTTTTCATTTACAGGGTGTACTTGGGGTTATATTTGCACTATTGATTGTAACAGTTGCTTCCGTTTTAGGAGCACTTGCACTTTTTCTTGTAAGTAGGAAAATAGGTATAGATGGTGTTGCAAAGTTGCCATTTTTGAAGTTACAAGATATTCAGAGAGCTGTTAATACATTTGAGAAACATGGTGATTTGGCGGTGCTTTTTTGCCGTATATTACCAGTTGTTCGCGTATTAGTGACTATTCCTGCTGGAATTTCCAAAATGAAACTTCGTGCATTCTTGTTCTTTACTTTTTTGGGCTCGTTGCTGTGGAACACCGTGCTTATTGGCTTTGGCGCGCTTATTGGAAATAGTTGGTGTAGTATTGAGCCTGTATTTTCAAAGTACTCAAAACTTACTCTAGTGGTTATTGTGTTGATTTTTGTCATCGCATATATAATTAAACGAAAACTGCATAAACCAACTAATAGTGAGGATAACTAATGTTAGTGGGTGTTGTTGGTGGTGGGCAACTCGCACGCATGATGGCACCTGAGTTTCAAAAGCTAGGAATTGAAGCAAGGGTTCTAGTTGAGGAAAGTGGTTCATCAGCCGATCAAGTGTATGGTGATGTAATAGTCGGTTCATGTGATGATATGCAGAAACTAGAAAGTCTGGCTAGTGATTTAGATGTACTGACTTTTGAGCATGAACATGTTCCGAATGAGCAGATTTCGGCACTAGAACGAGCAAAAGTTGTAGTTTATCCTTGTTCAAGCGCGCTAATTTATGCACAAGATAAACTTAAAATGCGTAAAAAACTCATGCAGATGAATATTCCATCTCCTCAATTTTCAGTTGTTAATGACTTTAGTGGTATAATAGAATTTGCGGAAAATATTAAGAGCGATAAAGTTGTTCTAAAAGCTGCAACTGGCGGTTATGATGGTAAAGGTGTCTATGTATTTGATATAAGGCGAGGTGCTGATGAACTGCCTGAATGGGTATTGCGAGGGACTGAACTTCTTGTTGAAGAGTGTATTGATTTTTCGCGAGAACTATGTGCATTAGTTGTGCGTTCAAATGCTGGAGAATTGGTGCATTATGATGTCGTGGAAACTATTCAAAGAGGAGGTGTTTGCAAGACGGTTATTGCTCCTGCACCTAATTTAAAGCAGGGTGCGGTTGATTTTCAGGAACTTGCACAAACTATGGCGTGTTCAATTGCTCAGGAGTTGGAGGTTGTTGGTGTTTTGGCAGTAGAAATGTTCCAACGAGGAGATGAACTTCTTGTCAATGAGTTGGCAATGCGACCGCATAATTCTGGGCACTGGACAATTTCAGGTGCAGTAACTTCGCAGTTTGAAAACCATATCAGAGCAGTTTGTGGACTAGCTTTGGGGAGTACTGCACGAACTTCAAAATGGACTGTTATGGAGAACATTTTAGGACAAGAAGGCACGAATTTGGGAAATGCACTACCTAGTGCATTGGAAATTGACAGTCGCGCAAAAGTAAACTTGTATGGAAAATCTGCATGCTCTGGCAGAAAACTTGGGCATGTTAATATTTCAGGTGAAGATTTAAGTGAGTTGTTAAGTGTGTCTGGTAGAATTTCAAGCGTTCTTGAGGGCAAAAAGTAGAAAATAGAACTAGAAGGAGAAAATATGTCAAAAGTTTATAATGGCGAAAGTGGACACGAAGAACCAGTTGTTGCAATTTTCATGGGGTCAAAATCAGACTTGGGAATTATGCAGGCAGCTGCTGATATACTCAAAGAGTTTCAAATTCCGCACACTATTGAAGTTAAGTCTGCGCACAGAATGCCGTTTGCTATGCTAGATGCTGCAAAAACAGCAGAAGAAAAGGGCTACAAAGTGATTATTGCAGGTGCAGGAGGTGCTGCCCATTTGCCTGGAATGCTTGCATCTGCGACGACTCTTCCAGTAATTGGGGTTCCAGTTTCGCTTAAAAACTTGTCTGGACTAGACTCGCTTTTATCAATTGTGCAGATGCCATCTGGTGTTCCAGTTGCAACAGTTTCTATTGACGGCGCGCGCAATGCAGGACTATTAGCAGCCCGCATTCTTGCAGTATCTGACTCAAGGATATTTAAGAAGTTGCAGGAGTTTTCAAGTGCTCTTTATGAAGTTGCTGATGCACAGAATGAAGAACTATAATATCAACTACATTTTAATGCAGATTTAATTAGAATTATAGGGCATAAACAGGTATTGGTGATTACAACATAAAAATATAAAGAAGAAAAGTAACAAAAAAAAAGAGACAAAATAGTTATGTTTTGTATATTTTTTTGTTGCTTTGCAAAATATTACTCAGGCTTTGTACTCATTCGTTAGATTTATGGCTTGACAAAGTGGGGGGGGGGGTGCTATAATGGTGGTAGTTGTTAATTTATAGTATATTAAGGAGATAGTAAGTTATGAGTCGGAAGTTAAAAGTGTTTTCACGTCTGGTGGTGTGTTTTTCTGCAATCAGTTTAAGTGTTTTTGGGGTTATTCCATCGTCTTTTTCAGTTCAAAAAGCAAGTGCTGGTGAAATTCCAACTTATGATTTTAACTACACATATGCCTTTGATCATAACACTCTTAATCTTCTTCCAAATCATCAATTCATTGCTCCTGATGTATGCGTACATACTGCAGATGTTGTTGCTGGACGATATGCGGAATTCATGAAAGCAGGAAATTATGTGCTAGAAGTAAGAAATAAAGAAAACGGAAATATTCATTCTACTTTTGAAAATACTCTTACTAACGATAGTTTCGCAGATTATGGAACTTCAACAGATCTTCTCTTAAAAAATAACTACTTAGGTCAAGACTCTGGAATCAATTTAATATGTCATGGTTATTGTGGAGATGGTGTAATTGAGTTTAATCTTATAAATTTTCCAGTAAATTTCTTCGCGCTAGATACGAAATATACAGTATCTCTTAAACAGACAGTTGGATTAACTCAAAAGGTAATATTCAATGGTGAATTAGAAGTAAAATCTGAAAATCCTGCGCCTGTTGATGGTGTACTTCATGTTGTAAATGGAATAACTAGGGTTGTAGATTTAAGTAGTGTATTTGGCGAGGGTAGATCAGGAGATGAAATTATCTCCCAAAATCCTGAAATATTAAGTGTTGGAACTCATGCTACTACTGCTGATGTTCAAATTACTACTCACAGACCAGGTAGGACGGTTCTTGTTGATAAAACTAATGAGAATAAGCAGCTGAATGTTGTTGTTTTACCAGCATTTTCAAAGCCAGTTGCTGATTTAACGAAGGTTGTTAGTATAACTAATCCTGCGCCGAATTCTCAAGATGCTCAATTTCATGATGCAATTAAATTCCTCTTTGAGCATGGAGTTACAACTGGAGTTGAAGATAAAGACGGCAGTGTTTATTACTATGGCGATAACAACTTAACGCGTGGAGAATTTGCGGCATATTTATACCGTTTTAGTGGTTCTCCTGTAGTTACAAATGAGCAACTAGCAAATAACTTTGCAGATGTAAAAGAAGGCGATCAATTTGCGAAAGAGATTGCATGGTTAAAAGCACATGCTATTTCAACTGGAGATAAGAACAACTTCTATCCAAAACTGCCTATTAAGCGTGGTGAAATTGCTAAATTTGTTGCACTTGCTTTTGCTAATGCTGATGAAGTTGAAGAGGCAAAGGGTTATGAGCGGTTTTTGGACTTGGATGCGAATGCTGAGTTTACAAAATACATCAAGTTTTTAGGTTATCGGGAAATATCATCAGGTGATTCATCAGGTTTTGGTACTTCACCTTATGCGTATTATTATCCTGACTTCTTTATCAGTAGAGGTCAGATCGCTAAGTTTTTATATGAGGCTAATTTGAAACTATTTGTGAACTAATATGAGAATAAAGCAACTTTTTGGTAATTTATACCTTCAGGTAATCTTTGCAGTTATTTTGGGGGTCTTGGTAGGAATATTTATTCCGTCATTTGGTGAAAAATGCTTACCTTTGGGGTCGGTTTTTATATTTTTAATCAAGATAGTAATTGTTCCAATTATATTTTGTTGTATAACTCACGGTGTTGCCAGTATAGGTAACTTAAAGTCATTGGGGAAAATTGGAATTAAGGCAATTATATATTTTGAAGTTTTGACAACTATTGCTTTAATTATTGGTTTAGTAGTTGTTGATGGATTGAAGCCTGGATCTGGAATGAACATTGATCCTGATAAGTTAGATAAGAATTTGGTTGAATCATATACACAGTCATCCGTACAATCGCATAATAGTATTTTGGGCATAATTCAAACAATCTTCCCAAAAACATTTTTTGAAAGCTTTTTTTCGGGAAATTTACTACATACACTAGCAATAGGGCTTTTGTTTGGGGTTGCAATTTTGAAGTTGCATAATCCACGCCATATAGAATCACTAGTAAATGGATTGAATGTTATGACTGAAATGTTTTTTAGCATTATGAATATTGTGATGAGGTTTGCTCCATTTGGTGTATTTGGTGCAATTGCATACACTATTTCATCATTTGGTTCATCATCTTTAATTTATCTGTTGAAAATGATGGTATGTGTTTATTTAACATCAATTTTATTTATTCTAGTTTGTTTGGGACTCATTTTGAGATTCTGTGGAGTTAATATCTTCAAGTTTCTTAGATTTATAGCAACTGAAATAATTCTTGTACTTGGAACAAGTTCATCTGAGGTTGCAATTCCATCTATTATTTCAAAATTTTCAAGATCTGGGGTTGACCCCTCAATTGTTCGATTGGTGATTCCGATGGGATATAGTTTTAATTTAGATGGGACATGCATATATTTAACGAGTGCAATACTATTTATATCTCAAAGCATGAATATTGATCTAACCTTTGGTAATAAAATACTTATCCTTGTATTACTACTATTGACATCAAAAGGTGCAGCTGCAGTGTCTGGTGGTGGATTTATAACATTAGCAGCAACTCTTTCCTCTTTCAGTTTGATTCCAGTTGTCGGCATAACAATTATTCTAGGTGTTGACAGATTTATGTCGGAAATTAGGTCTATAACCAATATCATAGGAAATTGTGTTGCAACAGTAGTTGTGGCAAAATGGGAGAAAAAGATAGATATGGAAGAGTTCAACAAGGCATTAAATCGCAAAAGTGCTAAATTATAGTTCAAGCATAAAGAATACTCAAAACACCTGACAAGTCTTCAAGTCATTCCAAGGGTCAGTTGAGAATGGCAATAACTTGACATCTAGTGTTTGATTTAATGCATGAAGTTGGTATTTTAGCTTGTGCAGCCACGGATATTCAGATACGAAGTGCGGTATATCAACTATTGCAAAATTGAACTGTTGTATAGCGTCTTGCACAGGGTGATGCCTCAGATCAGAAGTTATAAATAAGTCCGCACCCTCACCGTTAAATGCTTGTGCAGCTTCAAGAAAAAACGAATCCCCACTACCTCCGATTGCATATGGGCGGTAGATTTTCATACTCATATCGTTTGCACAGACCTTCATTAACGGTGCAGTTTTGGGAACAAGCTTATCCAACTTGGTTTTGAATTTAATCAAGTAGTCGGATAGTAAGGTGCCCTTTTGTACAGAATCTGCAATTTCCTGTATTGTATCACGAACTCCACCTATCTGGTTGTCCGCATTTGTATGCATGACATAATGCGATATGTTGTTTTTAATCAATTTGTTGAGTATTCTACCTCGAAAAGTATCTCCTCCAACTAGATGAACACTTCTAAAAAAGAGTGGATGATGCGTAATCAGTAAGTTTGCCCCACAAGCAATTGCTTCGTCCACAACAGCATCCGTAATATCAACACTCAGTAAAATCGTGGAGATTTCAGATTGTACATCTCCAACACAAAGACCTGGAAAATCCCAATCCTCAGATAAATTCAGCGGATAGAGTGATTCTAGGTGTTCAATAAGTTTCAGTAGTTTCATTAAAAAAGTCCAGTTATTGTACCAGATCCATCAATATCTATATTATTTGCAGCAGGAATTTTCGGTAAACCAGGCATTGTCATAACGCTACCAGTAATCGCAACTATAAAACCAGCACCAGCACTTACTTTTAACTCGCGGATTTGTATTTTAAAACCCCTTGGGGCACCCAGTTTTTTCGGATCATCAGAAAATGAATACTGTGTTTTTGCCATACAAATTGGTAACTGTTCAAAACCTAACTCTTTTAGAGTTTCCAACTGTCTTTTTGCGCCAACTGTTAAGGATACTCCATCTGCTTTGTAGACTTTTTTAGCAATTGCATCCAATTTTTCCTCAATTGTTTGGTTTAACTCGTAGGCATATTTTAGGGTTGTTGCTTTTTTGGTAGTTTCAATTACTGTATTCGCAAGTTCAACTGCTCCATTTGAGCCCTTTTCCCAAACTTCGGATAACTCAAACGGTATATTTTTAGCATCGCACTGTGATTTCACCAGACTAATTTCTTCATCAGTATCCGTATAGAACTTATTTAATGCTACAACAGTTTTTAACCCGAAAATATCTTGAATATTATTCACATGTTGATATAGATTTTCTAGTCCCTTTTTGAGGGCAACAAGGTTTTCCTCGTTGTATGCTGTTTTTTCAACACCACCATGGTATTTAAGTGCACGAATGGTTGCCACAATAACAACCGCATCTGGTTTTAATCCAGCTTTTCGGCATTTAATATCAAAGAACTTCTCAGCTCCAAGGTCAGCACCAAAACCAGCCTCAGTTACTACATATCCATCATCTCCAGCTAATTCAAGTGCTTTTTTCGTTGCTACAACAGAATTACATCCATGTGCAATATTTGCGAACGGACCACCATGTATTAAAACTGGTGTACCTTCCAGAGTTTGGACAAGATTTGGCAAAAACGCATCCTTCAAAAGTGCGGTCATTGCTCCATGTGCTTTTAAATCTTTTGCCTTAACTGGTTTTCCGCTCCTGTTATATGCAACAACAATTTCGCCGAGTCTGGTTTTTAAATCTAACAGATCAGTTGCCAAGCAGAAGACAGCCATAACTTCAGATGCAACAGTAATCTCAAATCCATCTTCTCTTACAATTCCGTTTATTGTCCCGTTCGCACCATGTGAAAGTCCACTAGTAATATGTCTGAGCTGCCGATCGTTCATATCAACACTTCGTTTTAGAACTATTCTGGTTGGATCAACATCAGTTTCATTTCCTTGTTTTATGTGGTTGTCTAGTAGTGCAACTAGTAAATTATTCGCAGCCCCAATTGCATGAAAATCACCTGTAAAATGCAAGTTGATGTCTTCCATAGGTATTACTTGTGCATATCCACCACCAGTTGCACCACCTTTTACTCCAAATACTGGACCTAAACTTGGCTCTCGAAGTGCGCCAACAGTTCTATTGCCGAGTTTTCTCAATGCGTCTGTTAATCCTACAGTAGTTGTTGTCTTGCCTTCTCCTGCAGGTGTTGGATTTATCGCAGTAACCAGTATAAGCTTCGCTTTTGATTTTTGCGCATTTTCATCTGCAGTAAGCGGTAATTTTGCTTTATATCTACCATAAAATTCCAGTTCATCAACATTTATTCCAAGTGTAGACGCAACCTCATGAATTGCTTTTGGCTTTACACTTGTTGCAATTTCAATATCTGTTTTATAATCCATATCTTCATTATACCACATGCCTATGACATTTTGCTTTCAACTGCATCCGCACCCAAACTACAACACCTTCCATTTATCATCAACCCCTCTTAAATACAAGTCTTCTTTTATTCAGGGGAGGTACATGCAAAAACTTCTTCTGTAGCAAATCTAGGTGGTTTTATAACCTAGACCTTCATTAAGGCTATTTATAAGCACGTGGTTTGATTTTAGGTGCTTATGTGTGTTATATACACATGTACTATTTTGAAGGGGGAAAACAGGCTTTTTTTAGACTTCATGATGTATAAGCAGAGTGGTAAATGCTATTTCTTGTATAAAGTGCTACTTCTTAGGGTGTTGTAGTTCTGATTGGAATTCAACTTTTGTACATTTCTAATTCCGCACTTATTGTATTTTCTTATAAACGAGCATTCTATAAAAAATACTTTTGTAAGTTATTTCAAGAAGATAATTTGACTTTTACTTGACAAGCAGGGGGGGGGGGGTGATATAATGGTAAGCGTTCGTTGTGCATGAATAGTTATTCAGTTTGGAGATGTTGAAGTAAATGAGAGAAGTAAATGCTAATTTGTATGTAGTAGGCATCATTGGTGGTGGTTATGTGGGATTACCAAATGCTGTTTATTATGCTGAACGCGGAGCTGAAGTAGTTGTTTTTGATACGGACGAGTCAGTTGTTGCTGGAATTAATTCAGGAATTTCGCATATTGCTGATGTAGAAAATGAAGTTCTGCTAAAACTAGTGTCTGCAGGGAGAATTCGCGCTACACAAGATTTCACGCAGATCGCAAATTGCCAGTATATTTTTATAGATGTTCCAACTCCTCTAAAACATGGTGAAAAACAGCCAAGTTATGTATATATAGATATGGTTGCTTCAAGTCTAGCAGAATATCTTCCAAAAGGTAAAGGTGTAGTAGTTTTTCTTGAGTCTACGGTTGCACCTGGAGATACGTTCAGGTACTTAATACATCCACTTCAAGAAGCTGGATATAAACTAGATGTAGATGTTTACGTCTGCTTTTTTCCTGAGCGGATTAATCCTGGTGGTAGTTTTGACTTTAGAAGAGTTTCCCGCGTTTTGGGTGGATCTAAATTGGCAACGCGAAAAGCTAGTCATTTTTTCTCAGCACTGAAAAGTTCACAAGAATTACAACAGGAAATTACCACTGTTTCTAGTATAGAGACAGCTGAATTGAGCAAGATTTTGGAGAATACTTATCGCTATGTCAACATCGCTCTTATCAACGAGTTTGCTAAAGTTGCTCAAAAGATAGGTGTGGACATTACTGAAGCAATTGATGCAGCAGGAACTAAGCCGTATGGATTTCAGAAGTTCTATCCAAACATCAAGATTGGTGGACATTGCATTCCAGTAGATCCATTTTATCTGTATAATTCTATGCAGGAACTAGGAATTGAAATGCCACTTCTTAAGGCTGCAAGTTCGGTAAACGACTCGATGCTGAATTTCGGTGTTGAAAAAATAGTTGATGCACTAGATAAACCTCTTAAAGTTGCCAATATTGCGTTGATTGGCGCAACTTACAAGAAAAATATTGCTGATGTACGCGAAAGTGCTGCATTTGTACTGAAAAATAGATTACAGGAACTTGGTGCAAGCGTTGAGTTGTTTGATCCGCTTATATATCCTAAAACTTGGAAGAATGACTACACAGATTTTGACTTGGTCGTTTTACTTGTTGGTCATACTTGCGTGGATATTGATGAGTTGAAGTCTAATTCAAAACTATTTGTTAACTTAGACTTTGATTTGAAAAAGTAGAGAGCTGGTGTAAAGAAACATAATGAATAGTAATGGAATAAGGTTGTAGTTTTTGGTAAATAAGTTTCGCCATCGATATGATATCCAAGCTCTAAGAACACTTGGCCTAGTATTTGTGGTGATTAATCACTACTTTGAGAGTTCATTGTCTGGCGGTTATATTGGTGTTGATGTATTTTTCGTTATCAGTGGATTTCTAATTACTTCTATGCTCCTAAATAACCCACCGAAGAAATTGGCTGACTTGGGAAAATTCTGGTCACGGCGTATTCGCAGACTTTTTCCTGCTGCATTCATTTCACTAGCACTTGCTTTTGTGTTAACTCTAAACTATTCACCAGCAAGTTCTAAGGTTTCTAATTTTAAGCAAATACTTGCATCTTCGCTGTACTTCCAGAATTGGCAGCTCATTTCAGATGGTCAAGACTACTTTTTGCAAGATAATTCAACTTCTTTTGTCCAGCATTTTTGGAGTTTGTCGGTTGAAGAACAGTTTTATATACTTTGGCCCATTCTATTTCTAGTATGTTTCTTCTTGTGTATTAAGACCGTGCTTAAACAGCGTGCATTCTTGGGGGGTATTTTAACCATCTTCCTTATTTCCTTGTCGTATTCTATTTACTACACACCACTTCATCATGATCAAGCATATTTCTCCACGTTTACTAGGATCTGGGAGTTGGCAACTGGTGGATTGCTTGCATATTATTTTGTTATATACTTGCCCAGTATTGCCAAAAGTGGTAATTATCAGAAGAAGTTGACTGTGCGGTTTGCAAAAAATGTTGCACTTCGTTCAGCTTTGGCTGTTTTTGGGTACATCGGCGTTATATACTGTGCTTTTACTTTTGACAAATCTACACCTGTTCCTGGTCTAATAACGTTGATCCCAATAAGTTTGACTGCACTAGTAATTTTCTGCTATACCGATACTCTTGAGGAAAGTGTGAAGGGCAATGAATTCAAGCCTGGACGAGGAGAATATTCTGCACCAATAAGACGGTTGACCTCGCATTTTGCATTAGGCAGAATTCTCAATAGGATTATTAGGTTAAAGCCATTGCAGTATTTAGCTAGTATTAGTTATGAGGCTTATTTGCTGCACTTCATTTTTTATATGGCAGTTTTTTATGTAAAAGACGGTGAGATTTCATTGCATGACAAGATTTCAGCTATTTTGCTTGTATTTATCTGCTCTTCGATACTAAAACACCTGATTTCTGATCCTGTACGCTTTAGGCTACATATTTTGAATGGTGGGGGGTTACATATACTTAGAACATATATTTTGGGGGGTTTTACGACCTTGACTGTTGTTGCGCTGTGCATTACTTCAACTCAGTCAATTTTGAACCATCAGCAATCTTTTGTTCCTCAGCAACCTCAAGCAGAATCTGCATCAACCAAATCTGACAATTGTTTTGGTGCTGCTGCAGCAGTCAACGATAAATGTGACTTTATAGGGAATGCTTTAGTTATAGATCCACTTACTGCTAGTGCTGATAGATCAGATATTTATAAGGACAAGTGCGCAAATTCTCCGCCATTTAGCACTAGAATTGTATGCAAATATGGTGAACAAAATACTCCTAAAAAGCGCATTGCACTTGTAGGTAATTCACATGCTGTTCATTGGCAACCTGCATTTGCTATGTTTCTTGATAATGCAAAATGGGAACTTACTACATACGTAGCTTCAGTATGTTATACGACTCTTGGGGTTACGGAACGACTTGAAACTTCTGAAAACACCAACGGTTGTAGAGGATTCAATGAATGGGCGATTTCTGAGATACAGAGGCAGAATTATGACCTTGTTGTTGTTTCTGATTTAATCGGGTATAAAACTGTTGTAGATGCAAATGGAAAAGAAGTTGAAGATGGATTAGAAGATGGGTTTACGAAGATGTTTGAAAAGTTTGCACAATCTGGTGAAAAGATACTAGTTATAAAAGATACTCCGCCGTTTACTCAAAATGTTCCAGATTGTGTAGAGAAAAATTGGGATCCGCAAAATAAAGAAAAGTTAACAGTATGCCGAGGTAAGAAACGGAGTGCAGATGATTTTGGTGACGCTCCATATAGAGCAGCTGAAAATTTCTCACAAAAGCAAGATGTTGGCGCACTTATGCATACTGTGGATTTTGACAAGTATATGTGCCATGAAGTCGCAAATAAAAAAACTATATGCGAACCAGTAGTTGGCGGTGTAATAGCTCGCTATGATCTAGGTCACATTACAAAAACATTTTCGCAGACATTAAGTGAACCACTTTTTGAAGTTGTAGATAAAATTTTGAATCATAAAGAGACTAGTTAGCAGTAGGTTATGGCAGAATAAATGGGTGTTGAAAAATGTTAAATAGATGTTAAATTTTGTCAGAACTGTATACAAATGCCCATCTTTTGGGCAGTAGATCAAAAAAAAGTTGTTTTAGTGCAACGAGCCAGTACTAAAAGGTGTATAATTATATAATGGATGTTTCAAAAATAGTAATCAACTCAAAAAAAGCATTTCCTGGTTGTACATTTATCCCAATTCGTGGTGAAAAGTTCGATGGACACCAGTTTATTCGTGATGCAGTTGAAAATGGGGCGATTAAGGTTGTTTTTGAAACTTCAAATCCGCATGTAGAAGAAGTGAAGAAAAGCTATAATTGTGTAGAATTTATTGAGGTTGATGATACAATTAAAGAGCTTGGAAATATTGCTAAAGAACATCTAAAAACTCTTCGGTCTAAGTGTAAGGTTATTGCAATTACTGGTTCAGTTGGAAAAACTACAACAAAGGATATTACTGCTACTTTGCTTTCAAGTGTTGGAAATGTTGTATTTGCGAAAGAGTCTTATAATAATGAAATTGGTGTACCACTGACGATTTTTGAAGCGCAAAAAGACACCGATTACCTTGTGCTTGAAATTGGTGCGAATCATGTTGGTGAAATTGAATACTTGGCAGATATTTGCACTCCTGATATTGCAGTCCTGCTAAAAATAGGAGTTGCACATCTTGGTGAATTCGGAAGCTTGTCCAATATCCAGAGTGAGAAGGTGAAGATTTTTAAAAACTTAGGTGCTGAAAATCACCAAGTTGGACAGTTGCAGAATAAAAAAAGTGTGGCAATTTTTAATCATGATGATGCAAACGCTGACTATATTCGAGAGTGCATGCCAAAAGGCGCTATTAGCATGGAATTTGGACTTGATGATGTTAAAGATGTTAGACTTGATGAAAATGGTAAGCTTTCGTTTGTGCTAGTTGATGCATTATCTGGTGCGCAAAAGGTGCAGACTGATCTTGTTGGTGAACACAATGTTTACAACGTCTTGGCAGCATTGCGTATAACTCAGGCACTAGGATTGCAACAAGATGAAATGATTCATGTGCTAAAAACTGCTGCTCCAATTGCACAACACAGGATGCAAGTTAAGCAGATTGGTAATTTGACTATAGTGGACGACAGTTATAATGCAAATCCAGATTCTATGCTGTCTGGTCTTAAAGCATCTGCACAAATTGCTGCACAGAATAACGCGAAATTGGTAACTATACTTGGTGATATGCTTGAACTTGGCGACAAAACAACAGCGGAACATGCTCGAATTGGCACAATTGCACTAAATGAAATTGGAGTTGCGCAGTTAATTGGTATAGGTACGGCATGGGCAGATTTCGGAGAGGAGCTTGATGATAAATTCAGGAACAAGTTCAAACATGTTCAAGGCACATTAGAAGAGCAGAAAAAACAGGTATTAGCAACTTGCATTTTAGATGAAAATGTGGTATTATTATTAAAGGGTTCGTGTGCATTGAGGTTGTGGGAGTTAGGAGATTATATTATTGAATATTTGGAAAACTTGAATCAGAGAGAAGGGGTTGTATGATTGCACTTATATTAGCAGTTGCAGTTTCTCTGTTTTTGTCGCTTTTTGCCACGCCTTTGTTGATCAAGTTTTTGGTTAAACATCAACTAGGTCAATTCATTCGCCAAGATGGTCCAGAGTCGCATTTTACAAAGCGCGGTACTCCAACCATGGGCGGTGTAATAATCGTTATTTCCACTATTGTAGGATATGCATCTGCGGCTTTGTGGATGTATATTCATCAAGGGCGATTCCCAAAAGTGTCTGGATTGCTTGTGCTTGGGTTGATGTTTTTTATGGGGCTAGTGGGATTTGTTGATGATTTGGCTAAAATACGCACTAAACAAAGTCTTGGTCTCACTGCGCGCGCAAAAATCATTTGGCAACTAATTATTGGTGTTGTTTTTGCAATCTTATGTAATAGTTTTCCGAATTCAGATGGAATATTTCCAGCTTCAAATCACATTTCTTTTATTAACGATATTTCTGTTAGTTTTGACTTTGCTGGTAAAACACTAGGTACAATTCTATTCATTATATGGGTCAACTTGATAATTAGTGCATGGACTAATGCGGTTAATTTAACAGATGGATTAGACGGTCTAGCAACTGGTGTTTCTCTGTTCTCGTTTTCTGCGTATGTGGCTATATGTTTCTGGGAGTTCACGCATTCATGTCATCTAGTTTCTGAATCTGCAAATGTCTGCTATAGTGTACGAGATCCCTGGGATTTGGCGCTAATTGCTGGTGCGATTACAGGTGCATGTTTAGGTTTTCTTTGGTGGAATGCTGCACCTGCTAAAATTTTCATGGGTGATACTGGTTCTTTTGCGCTTGGAGGTGCATTTGCTGCTCTTTCAATACTTTCGCATACACAGCTACTTGCGGTTATTATCGGGGGAGTGTTTGTTTTAGAGTGCGTTTCCGACATTATACAAGTTGGTTGTTTTAAACTAACTCATAAACGAGTCTTCAAAATGGCTCCAATTCATCATCATTTTGAACTTAAAGGATGGGCTGAGGTCAATGTTGTAATAAGGTTTTGGATAATTTCCGCACTTTGTGCAGGTATTGCAGTTTTGCTGTTTTATGGTGGCTGGTTGCAAGGATTGGTTTTTGATTAGGGGAAATATGGAAGATAGTTATAAAATTAAAAAAACAGCACAAAAGTTTATTACATCAACTAGAGATAAACAGTTGAAATTTAGGTCTAGACTTAATACACAATTGGAATCAATTAGATCAAATGTGAATAATTACAACACTTCAGCTGGTAAAAACATGCGTAAACAAGACAATGAAAAGGAATTACAACAAGAGCAAGTAGAAGATTTTAAACTAGAAGATAAACGCATTTTGCTATTGGGGTTGGATTCTGCTGGTAAGAGCATACTGAAACATATTCAACGCATGCAATTTAATGTACGTTCGTTTGATGAACTTATTGAGGATGCTGATATACGCACGCGCGAGGATTTACAAATAACTGATTTTGACCTAATTATTACAACCTCAATATTTGGACCGCAAGATTTAATTATTCAAGATGCATTTTTAAACAGTATCCCTGTGTGGTCTGAACTAGAACTTGCATGGTATTTAAGAAGTAATAGTAATAACACTTCACTTCCAACTCACTGGATCGGCATTACAGGAACTAGCGGTAAATCAACAACAATTGAAATCTGCAACCTGATTTTTAATCAAGCTGAATTTAAGGTACAAGTTGCATCTGAGGGTAGTATTTTGGATGCAGTTTTAAACGAGGAGTTGGATTTTGTTATAATTGAAGTTTCTAGTTTTCTATTGCATTTTGCATATACATTTTCATTTGAAGTATCCGTCATTTTGAATATCAACGAAGATCATATTAACTGGCACGGTTCGCTTGGTGAGTATGTGAACGCTAAAAGTAAGATATTCAACAACACTTCTAAGTCCTGTATATTCAACGCTGATGATTCGGATTTACACTCAATTGTTCAAGAAGCAGATGTTGTTGAGGGTGCGCGAGCAGTTGGATTCACTCATCATTCACCAGGTCGCTCAATGGTTGGACAGGTTGCTGGTTTGGTCACAGATCGTGCATTTTATGGAGATAATACTGACCCTCTGAGGTACCTGTATGCTAACGAGATTATGGACCTAAACGAGTTCCCGCAGCTCCTGAACCCAGTTGAACAACTGCCATCTTATCTAGTTGATGATATTGTTGCTGCAGTTGCTGTTGCACGAACTTATGGAATTAGTGCTGATGATATATCAAATGCAGTTGCTAAGTTTGCTTATCCAGAGTCTTCAAATCAGTTGATATATGAACGCGAATTGAAAAATGAAATAAAATATGGTGTTAATAGTATATACTATGTTGACAATTCAAATAGCAATAATCCATATTCTGCTGAATCTGTAATTAAAACTTATCCTTTAAGAAGTGTGGTTTGGATTTCTGGTGGTGATACAAAAGGAATTGACTATAATCTATTTATAACGCATATTGCTCCTTATATAAGTGCAGCAATTGTTATCGGAGATGAAATGGACACAATCTGGCATGCACTTCGTAAATACGCTGTTGAATTACCTGTATATCGAATTGAGCCGTATCCATTTTATAATGCTGTTACTCGTGCGCTTGAAAAGGCAGATGAATTGGTGTTTGAAAACCAGACTATTTTATTTTCGCCTGCATCTAGGTGGAATTATACTACACAAGATGATTTGGTCTTACAACTAAAAGAGTATGTCCAGAAGTTGGATAATAAAATACGCGAAACTAGTATGCGGAGGGGTTATTGGTAGTGGAGGAAAGGCTTCAGAATAAAAATTTAACTAAACATTTTGCTTTTAACTACTACTTACTGCTTGCTCCAACGGTTTTTCTTGTAGTATTTGGTCTTTGCATGGTATTTTCTGCATCTTCAATTTCGCTGATGCAACACGATATTTCACCTATAACCCTTCTATTAAAACAGTTGATTTATGCTGCGATTGGGTTAGTTGGCATGTTTGTATTGGCAAATATATCCATTGAATTCTACAGTAGATTTGCAAACCTCTGTGTGCTTATTGCGCTTGTACTTGTTGTTGGAACGCTGTTGTTTGGTTATGCAAAAGGTGGGAATAGGAACTGGCTACAAATAGGGTCTGTGACATTTCAACCATCTGAGATTGCAAAATTAGCGATTTCTGGTTGGCTTGGAATACAACTAGCTAAACTTGCTAAAGATGGAAGAATTCAAAATATTAATGATTTACTGAACATGGAAATTATACTAGGAGTTTTTGGAATAGTTGGCTCTATTTTGCTTGGTGGAGATTTAGGAACTGCTATGATATTTCTAGTGATTATTTTTGCTCAACTGTTCGTTTCTGGTGTTAAGTTGCGGTATTTATTCACTGTATTTGCTTTAGGTGCAATTGTGTGTGCAGGATTTGTACTAACAAGCGAGAATAGAAAAGAGCGCATTTTGGGTAATTATACGAACTGCAATGGAGATACACAGGGTTGGTGTTATCAAAGTGTACATGGTATTTATGCGCTCGCAACTGGTGGTGTTTCTGGTGTTGGACCAGGTGCAAGTAGAGAAAAGTGGTCGTATTTACCAGAAGCGCACAATGACTTCATATTGGCTATTGTTGGTGAAGAATTGGGAGTCGTTGGTACTCTTACTGTGCTTATATGCTACGGAATTATGATCTGGACGATGTTTCATGTGATTATGCATAATAACGATATAAGGTGTCGTATAATTACTGCTGGAATTACTGCATGGATTGCTGGACAAGCAATTTTCAATATTGGAGCAGTTTTACGGTTTCTACCAGTTATTGGAGTCCCACTTCCTCTGGTTTCATATGGAGGAACTTCGCTTATCTCGGTGCTTTGGGCACTTGGTGTTGTCATGTCGTTCATAAAAATGGATGCTCGTATTTTAACAAGTAGCAAAAAACAGTATAAAAAACAGGCAAAAGATGTTATAGCAGTACTAGATGGTGGTGTGCGCGGATGAATAAGAAGTTGTTGTTCGAGAACTTGGAAGAAATAGATGATTTTGCAGCAGAGTTTGTTCAAAACATTACAACTTCAACTGCCATATTTTTGATTGGAGAAATGGGAGCTGGCAAGACTACGTTTGCTGCTGCTTTGGCTAGGGCACTTGGTATAAAAGAGCGCGTGGTTAGTCCAACTTTTATAATCGGACATGAATACACTTCTGGACGTATACCACTTCTGCATATTGATGCATATAAAATAATCACGATGTCTACTTCCACTGAAGCATTTTTAGACGAACTAGAAGCACTTGATATAGAAACTGCTCTTAAACAAGGTGTTGTTATATTTGAGTGGTGTGAAGAAATTGCTGATTTACTTGCGCCCAAACGGGTGGAAATTCATATTGAAGTTAACAAGATTTCTAGAATTCGCACTGTGGAGGTAAGATATTGTGCATAATTTAAAATTCTTGCAGCCAAATATTCCGCTAGTAAAGGAGGTGCTAAATCTATGCATTCGTTGATAATTGATACAACACAAGGTACAAATATTGCTCTAGTTGCTCAAGAAAGTACACGCATAGTTTCATGCAAGATTTTAGGGCGAGCGGAAAAGAATAGTCAGTTGGAAAATATAGCAGTTCTAACTTCTGCGCTTGTTGGTTCAAGTCAGATTGATCAAGTGTTGGTTAGTACAGGTCCAGCGTCATATACAGGTCTTCGTATTGGAATTTCTTTTGCGCGCGGGCTCTCTTCGGCACTTGAAATACCATTACGTGCATATTCAACACATGATTTAGTAGCGGCATATTATGGGCTAGAAGTTGTTGAAACTAATGCAAAACGAGCGCAGAAGTTCATCAGCAAGTATACATGTGCGGGAATGAAACGAATTTCAATGGCGGTTGATAATGCAGGTGATTTTGAAGAAATAACTATTGTACGAGATTTTGAAGGCATGGCAAAGTTCCTTGCGCTCAATATTGGAACTCTTGAGTTGCCCGTTACTCCTATTTATTTGCGCGCGCCTGATGCTAAAGCAAATATTAAACCACCAATTGTATTTTTAGAAACTGGACTTGAAAAAATTCCAGAGTTGTCGTCAATTCAAGAGGCTAGTAGTGATGATTTAGATGAATTAGTTGTAGTTGAAAAACAGATTTTTGCACTTGATGCATGGAGTAGTAAAACGATTGAAAATGCATTAAATAACCCAGAAGTTAAGGTGCTAAAAGTTGTTCATAATTCTAAAATAGTTGGCATGTCAATAACAACATTTCCTAAATTTAACGATTTGCCAGCAGATTTGGATTCAGTTGGAGTTTTGCCTGAGTATAGAAATCAAAAACTTGGTAAAAAATTGCTTGAAAAAACACTTGAAGTTCTTAAAAAATCAGGTTTACAGCGTATTCAACTAGAAGTTAGATCTAGTAATTTTATTGCACAAGAACTTTATAAAGAATTTGGTTTTAAACAGATTCGTACACGTGCAAAATACTACAAAATGGCTGAATCTGGTGATGAAGATGCAATTGTTATGGAATATGTATTTAATTCTGGACAAAAAACTGCGCCTGATTTATCTTCACCTATTATTATGGGCATTGAGAGTAGTTGTGACGAAACTGGTGTTGCATTTATACAAAACGGTCATATTCTAGGATCTGCACTTTCTAGTTCTATGAGTGAACATGCGAAATTCGGAGGTGTTATTCCAGAGATTGCATCGCGTGCGCATGAATCTATGCTTGTGCAAGTTACTCAACAGGCAATTGAACGAGTGCGTATACTACAGCCTAATTTTCATCTGCGCAATATCCAGGCGGTTGCACATGCGAGTGCTCCTGGTTTGGTCGGCTCGCTTGCTGCTGGTGCTGCATTTGCTAAGGGCATTGCACTTGCACTTTCTTGCCCAATCTACGCAGTAAATCATGTTGATGCACATATATTTGCATCAGGCATACGAATCCATCATGATCAGAACCAGTTGCCTAAACGGTTCTTGGGTGTTATTATTTCTGGTGGACATACTGCGCTAGTTTTGGTTGATGATATGAACTTTAAACTTATTGGTTCAACTCTTGATGATGCTGCTGGTGAAGCATTTGACAAAATCGGGCGTGTTTTGGGTCTTGAATATCCTGCTGGTCCACAAATAGATCTACTCGCACAAAGTGGTAGAAAAGACGCTATATGCTTTCCTAGACCGTTAACTGATGCGAAGTTCAATAAAGAACATCGGTATGATTTCTCTTTCTCAGGTATGAAAACAGCAGCGATTTATGAACTGGAAAGGCAGCGAGAATTGCCAAAAGATCAGCAGATTAGTTTGAATGATTTTTGTGCCTCATTTGCAGAAAGTGTTGCAGATGTCATTTTGATCAAGATAAAACGAGCAATTGATGACTTTGCATTAACTAGTATAGTTTTGGGTGGCGGATTTTCAGCAAACTCTCAACTGCGCGAAAAGTTGCATATCTTTGCTAGAAATGAACAACTAGACCTCCATATACCATCAACCAATCTTTGCACAGATAACGGCGAGATGGTTGCATATCTTACTGAACAACTTTTTTTGCGCGGTGCAGCTAGTTCAGATTTAAATTACAGTGTTCAATCTGTGTTGAGTCCCAATATTGTGCAGATATAATGTATTTGTGCGTGATCTCTCTTATTCTGTAAATACTTAAAGTTTGCTTAAAATTTACTTGAAGTTTAAAATAAACCTACCAAAAGCGGGGGGGGGGGGGTAGTTCAATGAAAAAACTCTTGATTTTATATATATTTTATGTTATACTAAGAGTGGTGATTTATTGTGCGAAAAATGGATGAGTTAAAGTTTTCCACGCTTGCAGAATCTACAGGTGCAACCACATCTGGGATCAAGCGTTGGAGATGGCGTAATAGCAAGCGTGGAACTTTGCTCGACTTTAGGCGTGGAAATATGTATTCTAGTAGTACAATGCGTCTGCTAGTATTTTCATTAGCTTTGATTATTCCTGTGGCAGTTGCAGCTACAAGTTTAGCATTATATTTGACTTCAAACGCTGCAACAGAATCTGTATTTGTCAGAACAGTTGTAAATGGTGCAAAAACTGGGTCAAATTCTGCATATTCTGGCGTTGATGCAAATACATTTGTCCAAGTAGAGCTAAATTCTCAACAGAAAATCCAGACGCAGAAGATTAAGGTTGCAGCAGATATTTCTGATCCGTCAAAAACGCTTGAAGTGGAAATTAAACCGCAGTTCGTTAAGTCCATGTCTATAACGGTTCCAGGTTATTGTTCAGGTAATCAAAACTTGGACTGGGTAAAAACAGAATCTGAGTGTCAAGGTACAGCAAGTTGGGCTAGTTCGCATTGGGTTCCTGAACATGAAGAACTCAAAGATGTCAATCAGATTCACTGGACAATTCAGTGGCAGAATAAACTTCCTTCAAATGCGCCTGAAGTAACGGTTCCTTTACTAACTTCTCCACTATTCAACTCATTTAATGCACGCGCAGGTAATGGAGGAACTGATACTTCAAGTAGTGCTAATGATGGTGGTACTAATGCTGGTAGTTTAGTCTATCCATTTGCGAACTCAAATCAAAGTGCAATTTATAAACTTGATGGTAATTATTTGAATCAGCCCAATTATGACCCAGGCTTTACTTCTAGTGATACTTCACTTTTTGGTTCATTTGTCCAGAAGTCTAATACGGCATTTGGAACTCCATCTCTTTTTGACAGTGCTCCAATCAATGCACTTCAATTGAATAATTATGCATGTAAAGCAAATTCCTCAAGTGAAGACTGTTCGGTAGGAATTCCAGTGCAGACTCACACATTTGAGTTTTATACACAACTTGCGGACAGTAGTACAATCAACGCGCTCCAAAATAACGGCTTCTTAAATGTGTCATTCGCAGTCTCAGTTGGAAAGTATACACAAATTCAGAATATAAACACAATTGCATCAAATAGCATCATGTATATGGCTGGTTCAAATATAGGTGTTGCAAATGCACTTACACATGGATTTAACAGTAGTAATGCAATTCCAAGTTACCAAACCTACAATATAATTGTACCTGGAACTTCCTTTGACTTGACAACTGCTAGTCTAGGATCTTCTGATACAATTTCACCGCTAGATGCGTTTATTACTACGCCTGCAAATGTACGCTTTAATAATCCTCCAACTGTCCCATCTGCACCTCCCGCAGTTTCCGCAGTTTCACCTAGTACAATTACTACTGCATGGAGTTCAGATACTAATTGTGGAATAAATCATGATGAACGGTGTGGAAATGGTGGAGCTGAAGTTACAATAACTGGGCATAACTTCTCCTCATCTGCTGTGGTTACGATCGGAGGCTCGCCGTGTTTAAGCCAACAAGTGGTATCTTCAACGCAAATTATGTGCACGATTCCGCGTGGTCAAGGCTCTGTTAGTGTTGTTGCAACTAACAACTTCGGTAGTTCAAATGCGACGGTGAAGTTGACATATTCTAGTTCTGCACCCGCAAAAACTGGTACTGGATTTGATATTGACACAGATCCTGTACTTTATAGTGCAAATGTAGTTGGCAACTTGTATGGTGATACTGCAGCAAACGCAAATATACTTGGAGAAACTATCCATACTGGTGAAGGTAGTGATGATGTGATTGAAAATATTTCTGCATATGACTTGACTCGTTCTGCATACGACAATATGCGCGTATACACAGAATCAGGTGTTGAAAATGGAATCCGCGAGAAGTTTTTGGGTGGATCTTCGGATTCTTCAACTGGACTTAAACAAACTGGTCTATTTGCAACGACTCACTGTGAAGAGGATGCAACTGGACAAGTTAAACTTCCATGTAGTTTTGCAAACAACAGTTCAGATGCAGTTGCTAATTATCAAGCTGGGAATTCTGCAGATTCTGCACATAAAATAGTTGGTACAAAAGCTATTCCTAGTGCTGGAACTGGTGCAGAACTGTTCAATACATATCGACCACAATCTAGCGACAACATGAATGGGCAAGAGCGTGCAAGTATATACTACGTCCAGAATTTTCCAACAGACTCAAATGGCAAGATACTCTATAATGATGAGCATGCAATATTTGAAGGTTGTCAAGGTGCATGGGGGAGTACACCTGTTCCTGCAGGTTGTCGTATAAATGGAGATAGTTCTGTTCAAAATGCGCCTGGACAACAGTTTGGAAATGGAACAAATATCGTCAACTTCAGGAATTCTATTTATGGACATTTTAACGGTATGGCACAAGGAAAAGGCTCGTCTTCTGCAAGTATTGTATTTCCAAGTATTAAAACTATGGGGTCTAAAATCCAGTACAGTGATGGAAATAACAAAGAAGAGAAGGTTTACCTAGAATATTCTAATGTCGGAAACTTTACTATGTCTGGTTCACAAAAAAAGCGTGTGATTTCTGCGCGGATTACGATTTCAAACATAATTACTATGGATCCACCTACTTGGGGTCAATCTGAGAGTAGACCAGCATTTACATTTTCAAACAATTTCTATTCAGGAATGCTTTATCAGGGCGTTAAATCTTTTGATATTGCTGTTGAATTGTTTGATCGTCAAACTGGAAAGCGCATTAAGTTCAATAATGTAGTAAATAATGATGTAATTACAAATCAGAACCGTTCTGGAGCGACTTTTGCACTTTTTTCGCTTGATAGAGATGCTGGTAATACCGAGTTTGTTGGACAATACTCTACTGCATCATCTGTGGTGTTAAATAAACATGGAATGACCTACAACAATTCATTCATAGCGCTCAACGGAGGTGCTAATCCAAATCCTGATGTTACACAAAACAACGCCTATTATGCAAATGTTCAAGATCCTGAATATGTTGATGATCCACAAGATGCAACATATCCGAGTTCTGGAGTTGCATTTCCGCTTTCTGGTACAAAATTCAAGTTTTTGTTAGGAACTACACTTGGACACACCTTTTCATCCATCACTTCAGTATCCACAGTTGCTCCAGTTCAACAGACTGCGATAACTTCAGTTTCTTCACCATTTCTTGTCAACAACCGTACTAATTCCAAAACTGATCAGCTACTGTATCCTAATGGAAAACCAGGCGAAGTTAACCTTGACAAGCAGATTCCAGGCTATTCAAATCGCGAGGATGACCTTTTGAACAGGCAGATGATTACAGATGTTTTTGGGCAGAAGATTGACCATCCATTTAATAATCCATATATTGGCACAAACAACGACAATCCAGTAGAAGATGAGGAAATTAACTGTAATAAAACTGGTACTGCATGTTCTGGTGAGCCAAATCCAAATACATACTACTACTATATTAACCAGCCCAAGTTAGCACTGGGCTCCGAAACTATTTATCAAGCAAAGAAGTTGATTATTGAGGATGAGTTGCCTGCAGGTGTACGATTAGACACGAATAATACCATTTATGATTATATTCATCAGCAGACTAGTAATGCAAGTTCTGATGCTCGTAATTCTCCAATTGTTCTTTGGGATGCTGGTGGAAATACTGCTGGAGTTTGGGATCAAGGTAAAAGTGGAGTTTCTGGAATTCCTTGGGATTCTGGTTATGTGTGTGATGCAAGTGCTTCTATTCCGTATCTTCCGCTAGCAGTAACTACTGATGTTGTTACTGGACGGCAAAAATTACACCTAGAATTAACTGGTGCACTTCTGAGTTGCTTGCACGGTGGGACTTATTCTACATCAAATTCAGGACAGGATCCGATGACAGACCTCACACTAAGGCTCAGAGTTAAACTTGTTGATGAAGTTCCACAAGGTGCTATTCTTGAGAAGAGTAATACTGCAAAAGTTGTATATGATTATACAGGGATTTCATTTCCACTAGTTGATTCAACACTTTCAATTCGCTACGAGCTCGATTCTTCAACTACGCGTGTGGGCGCGCGGAATAATCCGATGCAACAGGGTTATAATCCTTACGATCTCCTGTTTGGCAAGGTGCATGATATAAACGGTGTTGTTCAGCCGCTTGAAGGTGCAACATTCTCACTAACAAAACTCTCTGATGATTGGAATACAGCTGAAAACCCAGTAGTTTTAACATCCACAAGTACTAATACGAATCTTCCGCAGGATTTGGATGGGGATTCAGTTGCTGATGTTGACGCGTATGGTAATGCACTACTTGTTCCTAAGGCGCTTGTTAAATTTGAGGCATTGGAAATTGGCAAGTATAAACTTGAAGAAACAACTGCTCCACAAGGTTTTCAGCCAATACAAGCACAATATATTGAAATACTTCCTGAAAACTGCACCGATTCTACACTGGTAACTGGATGTGTACGCATTTCGGAGCAACCTGGTGATACAACTGCGCTTGAAGAACTTAATCCAAGAGGTGCATATAATGAACTTCTAACCAATGGGCGTATACTCAACACGGTTTTGGCAAACGACAAGCTTGATGAGCCAGAGCAAGCTCCTGAGTTTAGTTTGAAAATCCGCAAAATTTCTACACAAGGCAGTCCGATAAATTCCACTAATCCGAACTACTTCGCAACTTTTCTTTTGCAGAAGAAAGAATCTGATGGAAGTTTAACCTATATTTGCCATAACCAACAATCAAATTCAGCAATTGAATATTCAGGTGCAATTTCTTGGTCAGATGCAACCGATGGTTCTGCGTATGCAAGCGGAGAACAAGGGCTTATATGTTCGTATGAAACTGCTCATAATTCTAGTGGGAATACGGATCCTATTATACAGTTTCCGTCTCTTAGTAGTGAATTTGTATATCAGGTAACTGAAGTTGCAAACTACTCGTGGCATAAAGCAGGAGAAGATGGCGAAGAGAATGCAGAAGGAGGTGCGCATACAGGAGACAGTAAAATTTATGCAGATCCTCTAGGCTCATACCTTGTAAATTGGACTTCAGATGATAAAAAGCCGCATATTGCTTATGATAATACACAATCAGTTGTTCAAATACCCAATAAGGAGGACATCAGCGGTACTGAAACAGTAAAAAATAATGCAGTTCGAGTTGGAAATTCTTTTGAATATAATACTTCTACAGGTATAATTGACTACAACTTGCCAAATAAGCGCAATAACTTGTTCAAGTTTAAAATATTTAAAACTGGTAGTGGTCAACCACTAAATGGTGCAGAGTTCAAATTGTATAAGGCAAATTCACAGGGAGATGTGACTTCAACTACTCCAATCTCCACGCAGATTTCTGGATATTTAGATCAAACTTCACCGTTAACATCAGGCGAGTTGGACTTTAGGGGTAGTCCAGTTTCTGGTTGTATTCCAACTGCGAGTACTGTTTGTGCACATCAAGGGCTACTTTCTGGTTATTATTTGCTCTCGGAGACAAGTGTTCCCAATGGCTTTGCAAAGGAGAACTTGAATTGGTTGTTGTATATAGATGATACAAATTTCAGGATCAAGAATTTGGGAGGAACTACTAAATCTGCAGAAAATTGGACAAGTGTTGCAGTAACTGCACCAGCACAAAGCGATCTTCCTGATGATAACTCATTCTACCAAGCAACACTTGATATTCAGAACTATAGTTTGCAGAACTTCAAGTACTTCAGTGTGAATCCTAAAGTTGTTGTACTTGAACATGGAGTAATGCAACCACTTGAAAATGCCAAGTTTGAGATTTATGAGTGTGATTTGATGCAAAACTGCTCGCTTTCTGTACAGACTTATTATTCTAACTCAGATGGATTACTTTATACTCTACCGCAAGGGCAGGGGCAGAGCATTAAGGATTTGCGTTTGAAACAATCAGATACATATATACTAAAAGAGGTTCAAACACCAGATTCAATTGCGCCAGTAAGTGGATATTGGAAATATCAATACAGCGGTTCTTCATTGACTACAAGTTATTGTACACAAGATGGCACAACTGAAGAAAATATTGCTAGTACTGGAATTTATACAACTTCTACTGCAGTTCCAGTTATTTCGCAAAATTTGGTTAATAAACCGCTGTTGACAAAGCTACACTTTACAAAAGTTGATGAGTTTAATCAGGTACTTGCAGGTGCGAAATTCTCGTTAACTCCAGTTCTTGAAGATGGTGAACGCGATGAGGATAATTCAATTACTAGTATATCTACTGCGACTGGACTTGTTGAGTTTGACAATCTGGAAAATGGTATTTACGAGCTGGAAGAAACTTCTGCGCCTGTGAACTTCCGTAAATCTTCTGGTAGTTTTACCATTATATTAGATAGAGTAAATAGTTCAATTGTACAAGTGGCAGACAATTTAAACAACATTGACTATTACTTAGAGCGGGATAAACAGCATGGAATAGACTATCACTATTATGATCTTGATCTGAATTCTGTTGCAACTCCTGTACTTAAAAACTTGCAGTATTTTAAACTGAATGCGATAGTGAATGCATGGAATTCAAACATAGATGCATTTGGAGCTGCTTTAAGTGGAGCAACGTATAAACTACTGAGTTGTCCGCGCATTTCTTCGCAGTTGCCTTTGAATCTTAATACAACCTCTTGTAATCTAGTTGGTAATTATACCAGTAATGTTCAAGGTGAACTAATAAATTCTGTAACTTCAACAAAGCTCAGTGATTATGACTTGTCTGCTTCATCATCTTATATTCTACAAGAAACTTCTGCATCAAGTGGATACCAATCATCAGGTAATCAATATGTGCTCAAATATAATCAGGATACTTTTAGCTCAGAGGTTGGTATATATTCAAGTGCTGGAGTCGCCCAATATGATCAGAGTGGATATAATCTAAACTTGTTAATAACTACACAAGAAAATCAGGCTTTATTACAGCCAGAAGATAGAGGGAATAAGTGGATTTCACTCACAGATCCGAATATAAGTGGTAGAATTCAGTTGAAAATTCCTAGCAAAGAACAGTTGTATAGCATCAACTTCACGAAGGTGTGGCAAAATAATCAACCGTTAGAAAATGCGAAGTTCATGGTATATCCAGCAAGTTGTGCTGATGTAAATAAATCTACTTGTCCTAATTATCAAGAAGTATTTTCAAATGCACAAGGAGTTGTAGAGTTTGCAAATCTCAAGGCAGGAATTTATACAATTGAAGAAAAACAAGCACCAAATGGATATATTAAATCTACAGAAACTGCCACAATTGAAGTTGGACTGAACAAAACTCTCGATTCAAATGCATTAACTCAGAAGTTTATTAATGAGCGATTTTATAAACTAAATATAACAACTCAAGATGTTCTTGCGGCTGCAACAGTCGTAACTTCGCAAATATCCAGTGCAAAATTTTGTCTAGTAGATTTAGGCAACTATTCAAATAGTCAGACGATTTTTGATTATCCAGGTCTTTTTGGTGATTCAAAAGTTGATGCATGCAAGAGTATAAATGGTGCAAAACTCTACACTTCTAATCATGATGGTGAACTAATACTTGGAGAAGATTTTGGAGTAGTTGGAGCACCCAAATTAAAAGATGAAGTCTTGAATTGGACCCACAACTGGGCGATAAAACAGGTTGAAGCACCAGCTGGTTTTCAGTTGCCTGATAATTACTACTTGTCGAGTTATATGCCAAATGAAGAACAACCAGTTGTGAAAATGTTCAGTGATTCTGGTAATGCAGATGCGAAAACACCTGCTCATTCTGTGTGGAATTTGGCTGATGTTACTGATGAGTTTCCAGTTGTTGATATACGCAAAACTTCAGAGTATTCATTCATCAAGAAAGATGAAACTGGTGCGGCATTAAATGGTGCAGTTTTTAGTTTGTCGTGTATGCATACAGAGGTTTATTCTTCAGATGAGGATAACTACACCAAAACTTGTACGTCTGGTCAAGTTCTATATGCGACTTCTGGTAGTTTTGATGCAACTGCTGGAAAAATAGGATGGAGAAATCTTGCACATGGTGAGTGGAAAATTGAAGAAATTTCACCACCAGTTGGTTATGCAAAAGCAGATGGATTTAATGTCCTCACAGTTGGTGGACACGTAGAAAATGGTGCGCTTGTAAATGAAATAACTACTACGAATAACACCAACTTTGCGAATACAAGTACTTTTAGAATTTCTACTACAGTTTCTAATTATCAGGATTTTCCACTCTTGAATGCGCAGTTTTGCATAGTTGATGTTAATGCATTTAATGGAGCTCTTGAAAATGCTAGTAACCAGATAAACCTGCCTAGTATTTTGTCTGGTACTTCTGTTTTGCATGGTGCTTTCTCTTCTACATCTTGTGATCAGTCATCAACTATTGGTTCAAATCTTCCAGCTCAACTTCACTTAGTCTCAAACTCCTCAGGTGCATTGATTACTTCAAATTCTGTACCACTTGATGAGTTTAATGTGGTTGGTTCGCACACAATTGTTCTTAGAGAAACTGCACCTCCTAGTGGGTTCAAACTTGAAGATTCATTATACATCATCACTCATAGCGCGGTAAGTGGTCCAGTAGTTCAAAAATATACACGTACTTCAAGTTCAGATGCGTACACTTTGCAAGATGTTGAATTTAGCGTGAATTCGGCAACTTCTACGCATTTTGATATGCTGAACTTGTCCATTCACAACGTGCCAGTTAACTACAACATTTCTTTTACGAAAACCCGCGCGATTACTAATGCAGTTTTGCCAAATGCAGAGTTTGGACTATTTAAGGCAAAATCGAGTGTAGTTGATTTAGATACAATTTGGCAAGTAGATTCTGCTGCTATTCAAACTGCAACTAGTCTTGCAAATGGCTTGGTGCACTTTAATGATATTCTTGCAGGTACATATATTGTCAAGGAAATTAGTCCGCCGAATAACTACAAATCTAGTAATGCTGAACTTCTTTTAAATCTACACTCTGCAGGCAGTTCTCCAACGCAGGATGATTCAACTTATGCAAATCTAGCAGTGGATCATACTGCATCTTTGACTCCATTTACTCCAGTTCAAGAAAATACAGTGGTTGGTGGGAATTGGGCATATACTTTTATGCCTCTGCAATTAGATTTCTCTAATAAGTTGTACTTTTCATTTTCACCGCGTAAATCTGCAGATAGAACGAATCAGCCACTAGCTGGTGCAGAATTCTGTTTGACTGATTCAAGTACGCCAAATAATGCTGTTGCCAATTTGATCGCCAATTTGAATACAGGTATTGCAACTAAATGTCATGATGATAAAGGCTTGAAGTTGTACTCAACGACTAATGGAAAATTCAACACCAAACTGGACGGTTCTGGACAATTCGCTGATGATTTACTACTTCAATCAGATTTAACAAGTGTTGGAAATGATCAGCAATACAGTTTGATGGAAATAACTGCACCTAAATATTACAACATTTTAACTTCTCCTTTTCTATTTACTAGAGAAACAGCATCTTCTGTTTTTGCAAGCCCAATTGTAAATCTGGAAAAGAATATAACTGTACAAGCAAACAGTTTGGGAGTGCACTTAGTTGAAGCAACTGCTGATAAAACGGATGGTACTTGTATTGACACTGGTACATTTGCTGGTGCATCTTCAAGAAATGACCTTCCGCCTTATTTGCCGCTACCATATGAGGAACCAACCAGATTCTGCATTGATGATCAAACTGAACAGTCCAGTGGTTTAGAAGGTAGCAGTTTTAAGTTAACTCCAGCAGATGTAAATGGAAATAAGTTGAATACTCCAAGTGCAAATGCGCTTGTTAAAACCACACATGCAGATTCTACTGGACAAGTACATTTTGATGATGTATATGCATCTGATAGCGAATATTGGGTTCTTGAAGAAACAGCTACAGTTGATGGCTACAAGAAAGATACAACTAGTAGATTAGTAAAACTTGATGAAGCAAACGCTGCTAATACAGTTGCTATTGCAGATCCATTTAAGGACTGGGAGTTGTATAAATTCAACATAGAAAAGGTCAACATTACTAACACTGCGCAGTTTTTATCTGGTGCGCAGTTTGGAATCTATGAGTGCTCAGATGCAGATTTAGGCGAACGAAGTAATTTTGGGCAACGATATTCTCGCACAGATGTTGAGGCTGATAAAAATAGACGTTCTTGCTCTAATGAAGTAGGCAGGTTTATCACAGATGTTGCTGGTGAAGTCTGGAATTTGAGTAAGAATTTACAGTTTGACAAGCGCAAGATATATGAGGTCCGTGAATTAGTTGCACCAAATGGATATGAAACTCGCACTTCTACACTTGCATTCTCATTTTACAACAACATGCCTATTGCACTTCAAGTCATTTACTGGACTTCACAGTTGGTCATTGCAGGAACTGATTATAATTCTGCTATGATGCCCGTGAATATTGCAGAAACTTGTAATGCTGGAACTGAGGCAACTCAAAGATGTGACAAACTGCTCTGGGATACGTCAAATGCGCGTGGATATGGCAATAAGGCTTTGACTACAAGGTCTACAAATATGGATGTACTAGGAATTCAAATGTATGATGTTCCTGATGATTCAAATGTTATTGCACGGTTCCAGAAATCTTCTGAGCTTGACAATTCGCCGCTATCTGGTGGACATTTCATGATTCAAACTGCTGATGCAACTGGAACACCGATTTATGACACATCAACCACAATATACACGGTTATATCTGGTGCAGACGGAAAAGTAGAGATACGCAATGTCATGACTAATAAAGGACTTGCAGTTGGATACTACTTGCTTTCTGAAGTTGGTGCACCACCTGGTTTTGCGCTTAATTCTGCTGTGAAATACCTCATTTATATTACAACCAGTACAACTGAGAGCCCCTTTATACAAGAAGTAGTTCAGTCAAAAAATGGTCCAGTTTTGGGACTAAAACAGAATTTGTCTAGTGTTGTATCAGGAACAGTTAAGTCGCTTGACATCAACTTCAATGCGTTCAACAAGCGCGATTTTGGCAAGGATGAATCTGCATGGTTAAACTCACCTGGATACAACATCAATTTGGAGAAGGTTATAGAAAATAGTCCACTTGCAGGCGCAGTTTTCACACTTTCTGCGTCTAATGGCGCAGGTTTTTACCCAGTAGCTGATTTTTCAACAGGTGTGGATGGTCATAGTGCAGATTTGGACAACTTTGCATTTGTTGCAGGTGTAAATTATAGACTTGAAGAAACCACACCACCAGCAGGCTACTTCTTGACTGGTGATTACTACGACATTTCGTATGACCAGATCATGAATAAGCCCTCAGTAACTCGTTTTGTTAGAAGTGAAGATGGTGCAAGTTTTATAGATGATGGTATTCCAACTGCTTATTCTTATACTGCAGATAATAAACAGGTGAAGTTATTATCAGGTGTTTCATATTCAGTAAGAGCAACTTCTAATCTGATTCCTAGTACCTCAGCTATAGGAACTGAAGGTAATCCATATAACAACTACATTATTGATACTGGAGTTGGTGCATTTGTAGATCCTGAAACTGGGTCACTGTATTCAGCAACTGGATCATTAGTTCTAAAAGATGCATTCGCGAAGTTTGCGAGTTCTAATGCGTATTTATACATTCCAAATGCGGGTGAAACAGTTCTGCGAATTTCAGATGGTTCAGTTTGTGGTGTTACATCTGATGGCGAGGGTATAAAAACAGTTGATGAAAGCAATTGTACTTTAAGCGATCCTGTGCATTCCTACACTAGGCATAATGCAGATATAGGGTATGGGCAAAAAGCGTATTTGCTTGATAATAACGCTGGTTTTCTCATCAACATCACAACTGGTAGTTATACAAACGCGCTTGGACAAACGCATGACCAAAGGGATGCAATTAGTGAACCAACTTGTAAAGTACTTCCAGAAGTATTAACTACTTCTAGTGGTTCAAGTGGCTCATTTCTGCGGTTTTGTACAACTACGCAATATATTTTTACTGGCTCTTCATTTCCACTTGCGCATGGTGAGGCGCTTAAATTTGGAGATGTTGTTGATTATACACACTATGGAGTTGGTGCATTTACGGTGTCCAATCAAAAGAAATTGCGGATAGTCTTCCACAAGAAGTCAAATGATGTTGTTGACTCAGTTCCGCTTGCGGGCGCAATCTTTGAGTTGTGTTCTGCAGAACTGGTTAATGAAAGTTGTCCGCAAGGAAGTTCTAAAACTGCCACAAGTGACTCAAGTGGAAATGCGGTGTTTGACAATACTGCGGAAGGTCAATATAGATACCGCGAGCAAATTGCACCAGTTGGTTATGCGGTTGGCGCAAACTCCACTTGGCAAGAACAGAGTTTCATCGCTAATTCTGCTGATTGGGTAGTAGTAAATAATTCATTTGAAAAAACTGTGCCGATTGAATTATCAAATGCTAAAGAGAGCTTGACTTTGACTCTTGCTGCACAAAAAGTGATTGGACTAGATACAACTACGCCTTTTCAGGATGTTCAATTTAGAATGTGCGGGTTAAATGGATCAACTTATGATCAATCTGTTCAAACTGATGTGGATGGAAAACTAGTGTTTAATAATATTGAACCTGGTGATTATACAATTTTCGTTGTAAATCCAACTGGATACTTTGAAATTCCAAGTGTTGCTATACATATCGCTCCAACGCGTTCAATTACTGAGGGACTAGATTCAAATACAGTTTTTGGAATTAACGGGTTAACGATTGCGCAAGTGAATTCAGGTAGTTCAGATGCTGCAATGCGTCAATTACAAATATCTGAGCCAATCAAGTTTATACCACAGTTCAAAGCCAACGCAGTAAATAAAATCTCCAAGTTTGTGGACGGTTCTGAGGATTTAGTAGAGCACGATTTGCATGGTACAACTTTTGAACTTCTAGTTGAAACTACTCAGAACAACTTTCAAAAACTATGTGATTTGGTGAGTTCAACTACTAGTGTTTTGCAATTTACATCAAACTGCGCACTTGGAAATACAGGTGAAAGCTTAAAGGACAAGTATTTGGATAAAACCAGACAATATAAGCTTGTGCAGACTTCTGTTGACTTGGCAAATGAGACTGGAACTCCTGTATCTGTGCGGTTAATTGCGGATCCTGTGCAGATTTCTGGTGTAGATCTAAATCCAGGTGATGAAAAAGATATTAACATTGTGAATAACTCGTACCCATATACGCTTTCTATAACAAAACGAGATGCAAAATCCAACAACCTGCTATCTGGAATTGTTTTTGAGTTGTATAAATGCGAAAACTTTGCTAATTGCACAGAAGAAGATATAACTGGATCTGGACAAGTAGTTCTTAAAACTGCGACCACCAATAATGGACAACTGCAATTTACAGGACTGGATCAGAGCTGGTATTTACTTAAAGAACATTCAGTTCAAGATGGGTACTTCAAATTTGAGCCAGTTGTAGTTAAACTTGATGAAAATAAACATCTTGACTTGACAAATACGAAGTACTTTAGTGTTGATGTTACAAACTACGATAGACATTCTGCGGACAAGAAGCCTTTAGCTAGTTCTGAGTTTGAGTTGAAGTCCACAACTGATGATGAAAAATACAATTTGATGTCAAATACCTCTGGACAACTTGTGGTAACAAGCGCTGGTGAATATTACGGAAGAACTGTTGACCAAGTGCATCTGAGTTCAGTTAAATCATACAAGTTGGTCGAATTGAGTGCACCTGATGGATATCAAGTTGATGGAAATTACACCGAGTCACAAACACCAATTGTTTACTCAAATGCGGCAGTTTTGACTATTGAGGTGTTGAATGAACCAAAGTTTTCACTAACTTTCTCAGTTGTTGATGCGCAGAAAGCTGATAAAAAACTGGCTGGTGCAGAGTATGAACTTTGTCCAGAAAATGCATCTGCAGGTTCACCAAGTTGCCAAACAGCAACTGCAACTTGGCAAGATGCGACTTCATCATCATCTGGAACTCCGTATAAACTTGGTAGTGGTGAATGGACAGGTGTTGTACATTTCAACAACTTGAAGTTGGGGACTTATGGACTATGGCAAGCACATCCAGCGGAACCATATAAGAGCAAATGTGGTGGAAATAGCAACGAGTCTGCATGCTCTTCATTGGCTGCGGATGGATATAATACGGAGTATAACTATTCACCGAACATGGAAAAATACCTCATTACCTTAAGGCATCCAGCGGATATAGAACCAAGAAGTAGTTTTGAAACAGTTGATCCGATTGCTGGTAATCTGAACAATTTGGATGTTCAACTGACTCCAAGCCTTGTTGGGAATAGTTTCGGCTTAAATCTGGGGGAAACTGGAACTGGAACTGGGCAGAGTATTAAGAGTCAACAGATTTTCCATTTGTGGTTTGATAAATTTGATGGTGTTACTTATTCAAGTCTAACTGATGCAGTTTTTAGACTGGATGAGTATGATGGATCTGCTTTAGTCAATCAAATCAACTTCTATTCATTTGCAGGACTTTGTAAAACTGGACAAATATGTGATGCATCAACTTCTAGTAATTGGCAGATTTTTCCAGGTTTTTATACTTCGCCAAAACCAACTGTTGCAAGTTTAGGTTCATCAAGTGTGCGATCTCTTGATTCGGTTCAGCTTTCAACTGCACATAATTATGTACTGTCTGAGGTTAGTCCACCATCTGGTTATGAAGCTGTTTTGCAATACAACATCAGATTTGACACGGAAAAGCAAATACCAGTGATTACTTATGGAGATACTCCGACTGTTCTTAGTTGTGCCAGTCCTGCATATAACGCGACCGGAAATAAGTTCTTGTTACAAACTGATGGTTATGAAATTGATGGTGTGGAATCAGGACATATGCTCAAAGTTGTTGCAACAGTTTCAAGTTCAGATGGATCAGCAACTGACTGTACTACTGGTAGTGCTTATACTTCTACAGAAGATTCTGGCAAGATATTGCCCGTTAATAGTTGGTTAAAATGGGTTCCAGGCAATTGGAACACTTCCATATATCAGGTTGAAGACATTTTCTACCAGAATGCGGCATATATTTCTATTCCTGATGTTCCACTGGATTCTAGGTTTGCTCTGGACTTTAAGAAGTTGACGACTTTACAACAAGATGGTTCAGTACTTCTTGATGATCAAATATCAGGAGCAGTTTTGGATGCAAATAGTTCAAATCTACCAGCACTAAATGGTGCTGAATTCAAAATTTGCGCGTCTGATTTCTCTGCGCCGACTATAACAGGACTTCTACTAACCAACACATGCGCAACTGCAGTATCTGGTACTAAAGCACAGAAGTTGAATAATACAGGAGATGCATTTGAACAAGAAACTACTGGATTACAAAACGGTGAAGTTAAATTCAGCAACCTCAAAGTTGGTTTTTATACTATCTGGGAGAGTAAAATGCCTGATGGTTATGGCTCAGGTGGTACACCGCAAATTGGCTATCTGGTGCGCTTTTTTACATCTCCAATTCAAGGCGGTGGTTATGCAAAACTAGTCAGTGTACGCAAGTTGTATGACATTGTCACACAAGTAAATCAACCACATGAGGAAATTAACGGACTTGGTGATGTTAATTATGCGTCCCCAATTGTTGGTGATGAAAATATGCAAAAACAGTGTCCGTACACAAATGACCAAGAGGTGATTGCAACTGATATTTATCACTCTCATTGGTGCGTAGGAAAGAAGACAGTTTTGAAGTTTAATGAACCAGAGAGTCCTAATGTTCAGTATGAGTTTAGTTCTAGCAGCTTTCTGCCAAAGTACACAGATACTGGTTATGGCGATATTGGTACAGCACCTGAAAATCCAGAGACTAGTATGAATTATAAACTTGATATTATCAACCGATTACATGCATATAACTACTCGTTCAAAAAAATCAACAGTTGGTCTGAGCCTCTTGAAGATGTTGGTTTTACAGCATATAGAATTCCTTGTCAAGAAGTGGTAGTAGATGCATGTCTGGGTAACTTTGACTTGGAACAGAAAGATTCTTATCCTAGTCTTCATGCAACTTCAGATAATACTGGAACCGTAGAATTTAGAGGACTTTTTGGACCAGAAACACTTTGGGCTATTGTTGAGACAACTCCACCAGTAGGTTTTCAAGTGTCTGGAGATCCTGTGGCATATATACAACTTGGAATGAACGGAACTTCAGAATTTGCCACAAGGATAGTAGGCGGCTCGCACATACAACTTACTCTTAATCAAGAAACTCATGCAATTGCTGATAACTGGTTGCTCAAAAACGTAAAACAGTTTCCAATATCTGGAACTACTGCATTAGAAGAGGTAGTATTTGGAACACTTGACCAAACGCCCGTACTAGATGATAACTTTAGTAGTAGTAATGCGCAAGGCTCAGCCAAAACACTTCAGGTGAAGAATTATGCAAGTTCTGATGATACATACACAGATTTAATCTGCTCGTCCACTTGTACACTTGAATCAGACAAGGTCTATCGTATTAAATATGTCAGTTATGAAACAGGGTTTAGACCTATTGCTTTAGGATTCTACACGATTGATTTTGTGCAGAATTCAACACTAGGTCCAATTCCGCGCGTGCAATTTAAAGCATCTGAATTTGATGAACCAGTGGAAGTCAAGCAGAATGCAGATACAACTACTGGTCAATTAACTGCTCAGGAAGAGGAAGACTTCGTAAAAGAAGCACATGGTTTTAGCAAGTTCTGGCGCGATGCACAAGGTGATGATCACCTCAAGTTGAAAGTTCCACTAGAGAAGATACCGTTCAAGTTGAATTTGACAAAGCAGAATGTTGATGGGCAAAATTTGCGAAATGCTGTATTCTCGCTATGTGTTCTAAATCCTGATGGTGATGCATGTCTTGATGACAATTATAATCAAGTTTCAACTTCTTCTAGTACGGGCAGATTTTCATTTGCACAAGAATATACAAATGCTGCTTCAAAATATCATCTCACACCTCTTCAGGACTCTAAGACCTACTCACTAGTGGAAAAACAACCAGCACCAGGTGGTTACGACAAGCTATCTGGAAATATTGCGTTATATTGGAACAATAATCTACCACATGTCCAATTTCCAGACTCTGAAATAGTGCTCACCACAGAAAGCGCTGTTATTGAAAATCCTGGAACTCCTGAAAGTTATGTGAACGTGCATTTTAGTGATCCGCTTAAGAACCAGCTACAGATGAAGTTGGATATACAAAAGTTGCTTACGAATATGCGTGGAGATGTTATTGACGATTCAACGCCGAAAAATGCAACATTTTCTGCAAAATCAGTTGTAGTAAATCAAGTTGGCTCAAATTATATTCCAGCAGCAACTGGAAGTATAGAAACTACTCTGCAAACTGATGAGAACGGTAATTTGACTACTTCTCCAATAGTTGCACAGATTGATAACAAACATGGTATAATAGTAGAAGAGACTACATCTGTTACTGGTTATAATAAACTGCCTGGATATTATCTAGTGCTTGGTGATACGGCACTTCCTGAAGGAGTTGTTGTTTATTATTATTCACATGAACTTTCAAGTGGCAACTACTCACGACAACAAGTTTATGCAGGTACTTCTTCGGACAACTTTGATTATACAGCATGTGAACTAAGTGATTTGGATTGTTATAGAACTGTTAAATTGAGGATTGCTAGTAAACCAATAGGTTTTAATTTCTACATTAAGAAAACTTCTGGTACTAATTTACTTCAAGGTGCAGTATTTAACATGCTTGAGTTAGTTAAATCAGTCCCAGATGAAAAGTACTCCATAAAAGCAGATGGATTGCAGATTTCTGACATAATTTCAGGTGAAGATGGAATTGCCCATTTTGAGGGACTTGATCCTGGTACTTACTTACTAGCAGAAACTCCACCAGTTGGATACAAGTTGTCGTCAACGCCTCTGCATTTAATTCAACTGCAGAAAACAGGAACCAAATCGAGCATTAAAGCGGTTGGTGCAGTAGTTGAAAATGGCGAGTTCAGACAAAGTGATGCACAATGGAATACTCTTTGTGAAAGTGCAGGTCAAGATAATACATGTGAAGTGGTTGATGCATCGGAATCCAACAACTTCCAAGCGTCCACACAAAATTCAGGAGCAAATCAGGAACTGGTTGTAGAAAATTATCGCAGTATTAAATTAAACTTGCAGCTAAATGCGACAACTGAATGGGCAGATGCAGGATCTAGTTTAACCTATACTTCAGCAAATCAAAATCCTGCTAAATTTGCACTTTGTAAGGCTCAAGCTAATTCTAGCCCAGATTGTGATGGTGCAGTTGAAATTTTGAATACTGGGCAAAATGGAAAACTTGCATTTGATATGGAGTTGATGACAAGTGCTGCTTATGGGTATATTTTGAAGCAGACTAAAACTCCTGCTGGTTATACTGGAGTTTCTGGATATTACCGCATTAGTATTAGTGATAGCGGTTCAGGTGGAGTAGGAGTTCTTGCAATGTACAATTCTGGTGTAGAAACAGATATTGCAGAAGGAGAAAAGGATGTGCAGGTAAATGCAACAACTGGGAGATATGAGCTGAATGTTCCGAATAAGGCAGTTCAATACGAGTTAGCATTTTCAACCGCTTGGATTATGACCAACGGAAAGTTATGGGGGACTTCAAAAATTGGAGACAATGCATATTCAACTGCATCTTTTGGATTAACACAACTTGATGCAAACGGGAACAAAATGCTTGGATCAATTCCGTATTCTGCAACTTCCACATGTACAAGTCCTATGTCTACTACTTGCGGAAAAGTAGAGTTTCATAATATTCTTGCTGGAGATTATATACTAGAACAAACTACTCCAAATATTCCAAATGAAACTGCAGATCGCTACCTTGTGCAATTCTATCAAGACTTCAGTTTTGTTGATTATGATGGAAATCCAGATCCTCATCCAATGGCGAAGTTGACAAAATATGATTTGGCGACTTCTCTGCCATCTACAAATCCAAGTGCAGTATATATTAAGGACTTAAATGAAGTTGTTGATAATAGTTTTCATGCTGATTTTTCTGTCACTGATTGGACTGATTATAATGCAAAAGAAGTACTAATCTTCAAGAATAAATCACAGTTCCAGATTCAGCCTAAGACATTGAACAAACAGACAGTAGAAGAAATTACAGATGCAAAGTATAAGATTGAGGCTTGTGAAAGTGCTGGAAGTTGTATATCACCACAGATTTTGGGCACGAACTTAACTGGAAATCAAGTGCATGAAATTTACTTTTCCGTTGATAAGCACTACAGAATTTCTCAGACTACTGTTAATGACAACTTTGAGATTGACCCCGCGGCTAAGGAATACATTCCTGAAACTTGTTCATTTGAAGATGGTAATTATCCAACAAACTGTTTTGAATCAGCATATAGAGTTGTTAGCAGTGGTATATATAATGGCAGTTTGCTCATAAACTTGTTTACTTTTGAGAATACGCCATTGTTCACAGTTGCTATTACTAAACTTAATGCACTTACAAATGCTCCAATTCAAGGCGTTTCTTTTAAAATTGATGATGGAAATAATCAGTATTATGCAACTACTAATTCTTCTGGTATTGCTAGATTCTCGCAGAAGTTCAAGAGTTTGAGTGGAATTTTGTACACTTTAAACGAGGACTTAGAAAAGCCTGGATTTTTACCTGAAACTGGCTCTTTAGGCATAAGTTTTGATACTTCAGCTAGTGTACCAAGTATTTCAAACAACAACTTCTTAAGTATTTCAAATGTTGCTGATATTACCAAGCAGTTTAATTCAGATGCAATTGGTTCTATTCGTATGCAGAATTCATCATCTGTTAGAAATGTGCCAGTTTTCAAAGTGAATACCCGCCTAATTAACGCACTCACTAGAACTGAACTAGATCCTTCAATTGCAAGTAGTTATACTTATGCGTTCACTTCTGGCGATTGTGTTGCATCACGCATGGAGCCAATTCCAGCAACTTTACACACTGGAACCCCATGTAATTACAACTTGTCGCTAAATTCCGCACCTAGTGATTCTGATTATACCGCACCTGACCAAAACTACAACTTCTATTATAATGCGAACTTAAAACTCATGGCAAAATTTAATTCTGGACAAGAATATGAACTACAAGCTGTTCAAACTGGAGATGGAGTACCTGAAATAACATTAGACTATTTTGTTTTCCCGAAGCTCAAAGTACAGGTTGAAAAACGTGATTCAATAACAGATGATTCAATTGCAGGCGCAGAATTTAATCTAGCACTTGAAAGTTGTGGTTCTTCAGTCCAGATAAACGTAAATATTTGTCAAAATCCTGGTACTGTAACTTCAACAATTGCTGACCAATTCCAGAGTTTCAATGCGCTAGTAAAGACTAATCATTATCAGTTATCTGAACAAAATGCACCAACTGGTTATACAACTTCTTCTGTTAAATACGACTTCAACTATTCTTCGGACGGAAATCTCCAGATGCGAAAAGTTATAGGAACTACTTCAACAACTATTGAAGTGCCGCTTGGTGGAGTTGCTATTAGTTCAAATACAGACCCTCAGACTTCTGTTCAGCTACTTGATGGTAATACGCTCAAATTCGTATACAAAAATACCAAAACTAGTAAAATAACTGTGCATAATTATGATGAAGAGATAGCCGTAGAAAAGGAGAAAAGTGGTTCAGAATTCAAGCTTTTTGACTGTGGAGTATATCAAAATGAACTACCATTAGCTACTAGATGCCAAAATCCATCAATTATTGCAACTGGTTTGACCGTTGATGGTACTTTAGATTTCTTGAATTTACAGCAAACTCATGAGTATAAACTACAAGAAATTACTGCTTCTGGACAAGTTCAAGTGGTTTCAGTATTCATACACTGGGATTCTGCAGCAACTCTAAGTGCTCGTTGGATAGTTGAAGATGATGTAAATACAGGTGGTTATAACGGAACTGCAGTTGCAAGTGGCGGACAAAATCAGGCAGATGTACTTGATTTAAACGTTGTAAATAAGAAGTTCAAAGTACATCTTAACAAGTATGATGAGCAAACAGGTCAAATGTCTGGTGCTTCTTTTGAGATTAGGGATAATACTGGATTTGCTATTGCCAACTCTAGGAAAACGACTACAAGTAGTGGAGTCATTGAATGGACAGATATAGCATTTGTTTCTGGACAGACTTACCAACTGGTTGAAACAAGTTCTCCAACAGGTTTTGCGCTTGCGAAGACGCTTGATTTTACATTTAGTGCGGATGGAACTGGAACAACAGCGACTTCAAGCGAATTTACAACAGCAAGTTTTGCAACTGGACAAGATATTGGAACACTGGCTGTAATTGTGCGGAATCAAAAACTACAACTTCAAGCAACTGTTCTTTCAAATGGCAAGTATATTGAAGGAGCTTCATTTGATGTTTATAACTCAACTGGAACACAAAAGGTTGCTGGTCCATTTACAGTGTCAAATGCCACAAGTACTGCGAATCTCTTGATTCAGACAGATGCGTTACAAGTTGGTGTTTCGTATATACTTAGAGAAGTAAAACCTGCAGATGGTTATGCTAGTGCTGAAGATATTTATTTCAGATTTGATGCTACTACTAGAGAAAACATTGTGAATGTTGGTCAAATTAGCAACCCCAAAAATACTCTTGTAGTAAAAACTTTTGGAGTTGATGATAAAAATAAGGAAAATGACTTGACATCAGCAGCATATATGGTGTATAATGGTAACAGCGAGCCAGTTTGCATCTCCAATAGCTCTATAAGCATCGATCTGTTTGATACTTATTGTTCTCTTAATCGGGGTTCGGTTTACTTTATTAAGCAAACTGGCTCACCTTCTGGTTATAGACTGGTTGATGAGCCTATTGCGTTTACAGTATCTGGTGATGCAAGGGATAATGGTGTTACGACTGTTGAGTTTATTAACCAGTTGTTTAGTTTACAGGTAGCCAATACTCAAAATGATCGTGCAAATAACAGAACTTCTATTTATGGTTCTACATTTAGTGTGAATAAGTTGATCAATGGTGAACTTCAGGAAATTCCAGAACTGAATAATTTGGCAACTGATACTAAAGGTTGTATTGAAGTTTCAAACTACCATTTTATTGCAGGCACACAATATATGCTAGTTCAGACTAAAACACCAGATGGCTATATTAGCGCACCTAATGTTCCACTAGTTTTTGAGGATAATGAGGCAACTAAAACGCTTGAGGTTAATAATCAGCCGTATTTACTTACTGTACGCACAAAAGATGCTAGTACAGGTGAGAATTTGCCGTATCCATCTGGTGCGCATTTTATATTGTGCCCAAGTGACTCCAAACAAACAGAAAACTGCATAACCAGTAAAGAATCAAGTTACTCTGGGGTTGCTGGATACGATTTTGATAGTGCAAAGTTACAGCCTGGTACTTATTCACTTATTCAAGTTACTGGACCAATAAACACAGGTGGATATGCTATTGCAGATTTGGAACCAGTGCAGATTGAACGTGTTGCAAATTATAATGCAGGTGAAGATGGATTCAACACGTATGAAGTTGTAAATCATAGAAACTCGTTGGTTTTAAAATTGTTTAGTAAAACGAACACATCGGAAAAAATAAACACTGGAACATTTGCGCTATTTACATCAGACGGAACTTCACAAATCGGTGGGCAGGAGAAAGTTTATACTGCTGAAGACGGTTCTGTTGAAATTCAGCAGAATTCATCCATCTGGAATTTGGATCAAGTTTATATTCTACGGCAGTTAACAGCTGCTCCTGGTTATATTCCTGCGCCTGATATTCGTATCAAGTTCAGCTCTACTGGTAATCCTGAAGTGCTTTTAGATGATGAAACTTCAGCTTTTCCATTCGGGCAAGTGACTAATGATGACTTTGTAAATGGGCAACTCGCTCTAAATGTCTTTAATAGTCCACTTCAACTGCAAATAGCGAATTTTGATATAGATAGAGTTACTCCCGTTTCTGGGGCTTATTACAAAATTTGCCCTCTTGTACCTCTTGCACAAGGAGAAACAATTCCAATTTCAGATCGCACAATTGCAGGTGGGGAAGATGCATGTACTTCACAGACACAAACAGATGAAAATGTGGTTCGCTTTGATGGTGTGCATATTTTAGCTGGTGTTGATTATAGACTTGAGCAGAATCAGACACAAGATGGATTTATCAACGCCTCGCCTATGCTACTTCGGTTTGATATCAATGGTTTTCGCGCAAATTATACAATTCATCATGGTCCAACACTTTTTTCAATTAAAGGTGCTGCCACAGTAAACTATCCAGAAGGACATAATGATGAATTAACTGGTGGAGAAGTTAGTGGGAGCGGTAAGTTGACGCTTAAGATATTATCAGCAACTTATAAACTACAGTTAGTTAAATATAAGCAAAATGGAACTACAGTCCTTAATGGTGCAGGTTTTTCACTTTTCAACGAGGATGGTACGCCTATGGGTTCAAAATCTGGCTATTCAATGCAACCAGAGCGATTTACAGGAGATTCTTCGTGCGATACTGATATTGCACTACCAGTTAATGAGACTGGTAATGATGTTTATCCAACGCCTGATGGAAAACCGTATCCGAATTTGTCTTGCGCAAGTGAAGAAAATAACGGAATGTTGATATTTACAGGCATGATGTTTAGAACTGGTGTTAGTTATTATCTGCGAGAAACGACGGTTCCTGAAGGACAACTTGCAGTTCCTGATTTGAGAGTCGAGGTTGATATAGACGGCAAGTGGACAGTGCGTTCAACCGTTCTTGGAAATGAACAAGAGGTGGTTAGTGCAGGTGTAGTTGATAACTACTGGGAGATAGTTTCACTTCTTGATGGTAATTTGCAGTTGAAAGTGCGCGATCCAGATGAATTCACGCTCTCTGTTCACAAAGTGTCCAGTGAAGATAATGCTGGTTTAGGAGATGTTAAATTCACAATCTGGCCAACTAAACTTGATGAGCATGGATTACCAGAGAGAACTCTTGATGAGCTGGATACAAAACAAGATGATGCAATTACTGCTAAGTCTAGTAGTGGTGAGCTTAATGCAGGTGATATTGTATTTGAACATATTACTTCATACAGTTACATCATGCAGGAAACTGGAGCGCCTTGGATTTATGCACAAGATCCGTCCTTCTATTTGGTTAAATTTACGCCTGATTTTAGCTTGGGCGCAGAAACTGGGCAATATAAAACAACAATTTCTAAAATACTACGCACTAGAAATGAGCAGAATAAGTTGACTTCCTCGTTATCTACTACTAGGTTGGAAGTAGATACTGAATATCATGACAATTGCGGTGATGGGAAGAGTTGCAATATTGCAGATTTCACTCAGGATGCTGATAATGACTTTAAGAATGCGCGCCGATTTGTCCTGAATATGGTTGCAGTAGATTATAAAACTTGTCAACCAATTCCAGTGCACCAGCCAAATTACACGAAGTTTGATTTTCAGGAAGTTGGAGAAGATGGAACTACGAATACACTAGATACATTTACTTCTCTTGAGAACGCAGAAGGCAGTTTTTTAGTACCTGAACATAACTACACATTCCAAGATCTAGATGCTGCGCGAAACCAGTACAGAATTGGTGCAGATTCACTTGATGAACATCTGTATTCAGGACCGAACTTGGAATTAAACAAGAAGTATAGACTTGTACCAGCTCAAACTCCAGCAGGTTACATTCCGCTAGAAGGATTTTATGACATCAAGTTTCCTGCAGGTTCAAATCTACCTGAAATTACTTATAATTCTGGTAGTTCAGTAGACGAAATTGGGATGAATAAAACGAACGAGAAGGTTACTTCAGTTGATGTAAAATGCCAACTTTTCAAAGGAGATGCGCATACAATTCACTACGAGCAGTATATACTTGATGAGTTGAACTGGTTGCCCAGCGAAGTTGTGGACTCTTCTGCGAGTACATTGGCAGTTAGCAGTAATCCGTACGCACTATATGGGCGCGGTATTTTGCCGATTGCTCAGATAAAAGAACGCTGCGAGTTTGATACAACACTAGATTTTGACGACCAGAACTGTAAAGCGCCAGAACCAGATCCTACCCCTGATCCAACGCCAACGCCTGCCCCTGCAGATTCTAGCGTGCCAGATGCTCCGCCAACTTCTAGTGCAATTTCGCATGAGGTTGCTAAAACTGGTGTTGATGTGAAAATATCACTATTGTTGATTACTCTACTTCTTATTGGTGCAAGTCGTACAATGCGTAGAAGACATGAAAGGCGTAGAAGGAATTCTCGTCCATGGTATTGCGTTAGAAACCAGAATGAATAATAAAAATAGGAAACTCTAAGCTCTTCGTAGTGTTTCTTTCAATAAAGTATGCTATATTTGCGTACGAAATGTAGTTGTTTACAATTAGGAAAGGATGATGAAATGAATATACAACAACAAAGGGGCGCGAGGTCTATTTTTCTGTATGTTTTACTTGGGTTTGCATTGGTGTTTTACCTGTTTTTGTGCGGGAGTAGTGATAACTATGCTCATGCAAGTCAAACAGTTGATGTAGAAAGTGATGCTGAGCTCAATAGGGAGCTCTACCCATTGAATTTTCCAGAAGATGGAATGTTTATTGATGATGAAACTGAAGAAAATGTAGCCAAACTAGAGGAAAAGCATAAGATTAAAGTTCCAAATTTGCTCAGAGATATATATGCAAAAAGAGTGGATATTGAAAAAGCTGGGTATGTAGGGGAATCAGAGGGTGAAATTTTAGTAGGTGTATTGCCATGTTTGTCCACTGGTGATAAGTGTGGTGATGACGGTTATATGAGCATTGATAGAGTATATACTTGGATACTTGAAAATACTGAAGAGACTGAAGAGACGATTCCCAAGAATTATCTACCATTTGCAATGGATGGATTTGGCAATTATCACTACTTAGATTTGAATAATCCTGCTAGTACTGATATTATATATGGAATTGATAATTCGGAGTTCGGTTACGATGGATTTGATTTTGTAGTATTCCGACAAGGAGTTTTACGCCAGTGAGGAAAATTTCACGCTTTTTATTTGACAAGTAGATAAGTGTGGTATAATGGTACTGTATTGTTTAGGTAGAGAGTTGACAGTGGAGTAGAGGTGGAGTCGTTATTATGAGTGAAGAATTGAATAAGGATGGTTGCAGTAACAAGAGCTTGGAAGCAATTGCTGATGATGGTAGAGTAGGTAATGAGCCTTGGGCTAAGAATAGTGGTGTGTGGTCTATATATACTGGAAAAGATCGTGGCTTTGACTTTTCGCCATATTTTCTTGGTGCTTGGTTCTATCCATGTAATTTGAAGGTTCGTTACACGATGGTGTTGGCTATGACTGGAAATCGGGATCGGGATTTTAGAATACTGAATAATTTAGATCCTCTTTTTAAACATTTTAATTCAAATGGTTATGTTTGGCATCATGTTTGGTGGTATCCTTATGAGGATAATGAGTTTATAGATAATACGAGAGTTGGTTGTTGGCACACTTATCCTAAGTATCCTAATTCTGTAATTTTAGATGCGTCTGATTGGCAGGGCAAGTGGTGGAGAATGCAAGAACCGATTATTGGTGCTGCCCCTCGATGCTTGATGCAGCTTGTTGAGGTTGGTGCACACAACAATGTTTTGGGTTTGAATGGGGTGAATAGGCATGCTGGTGCATGTGCACAATATGATGATATTTATTATGATTTGCTTGAAAATTTCAGCATATGGAGAGAACTTTGGCTTAGGAATTATCCAAATCCATATTATAAAAGAAACCGAATTACCAACGAAGGCTCTGCACTATGTCAACTAAATTTCCCAGAACCTGATTCCAAAGGTTGTGGTGGCGGGGTATATGTTCCTGATAATCAAACTGAGGAAACTATAGAGCAATTAGAGGAAAGTATAAATCAATTAAACGGAGAATTTAATATAGAAGTACCTGAATTGTTAAAGAAAATATATGATAAAAGTATAACGCTTGAAAAATGTAAATTTATGGGAGATGCTGAAGGAATCATTTTGGTAGCTGTATTTCCTTGTTTCTCTACTGTCGATGATGAATCTGGTGAAAAATATATGAGTATTTATGAATTATATACTTTGCAAACTCAAAATGAGGTTCTAAAAAAGATAATCCCAAAGAATTATCTACCGTTTGCAACAGATGGTTTTGGCAGTTACTTTTATTTAGATTTGGATGCATCTGAAACTGCAAAGGCTACTATTATATTTGGTGACGAAATGTTTCCATCTGATGATGATGAAAATTCTACTGGAATTACGTTTCATAATTTTAAGTACGAAGGGAAAGCTATTGTTGACGCATAAGTTCTCAGTTGATTCATGCATTAGTTCAAACCTTTTTCTTTATACTCACTAGAATATACTATTCTTGTTTTTCCATATCTTTCCTTTTTAACGCCTTGAGCTTAAAACTGTCCAGTATTTATTATGCACTGCACACAAGCAATATATCATCTTTTTGTGTTTTGAGTGATGTAGTTGGATATACATGTGTTGGTTTGGTTTGTTGTCGTTATTCAATGTTGTTGATGTTTAAAGTATACATGTGCTGATAAAGGAGTTTTAAGCATAAAACGCTACTATTTAAGGTGTTGATGATGGATGTGGATGCACAAAAAGCAAAAGTTGATGATAATACTCAAGGTGTCCTACTTTAGATGCAAATCCAGCCAAAAGCAAAATGTCATAGGTGTGTGATATAATGAATATATGAGAGTTTTGCTAATTGATAACTACGATTCGTTTACCTACAACATATATCAGTATTTAGCTGAGATGGGTTGTTCTGTTTTAGTTGTTCGCAATGATAAAATTACTCTAGCTGAAATAGAAAAACTTAATCCTGATACCATATTCTTGTCTCCAGGACCAAAAGATCCACAAAATGCTGGAATATGCCTAGAAGTTATTAGAAATTATCATAATTCAATACCAATATTTGGAATTTGTCTTGGGCATCAAGTAATTGCAGAAGCATTCGGTGGAAATATAGTTAATGCAGGTACAATATTGCATGGAAAAACTTCTCTTATCCATCCACTAAATATCGGTATTATGACGCTTGATGAGCCTTTTTTGGCTACGAGATATCACTCACTAATTGTTGAAAAACAAACACTTCCAGATTGTTTACTTATTACAGCTGAAACTGATGATGGTTGCATTATGGGGTTAAAACACAAAGACTGGGATGTTGAGGGAGTTCAATTTCACCCAGAGTCTATATTAACATCAAGAGGGAAGTTGCTCATCAAGAATTTTCTGGAACGAGTACCTATGCGTGCTAACAAAGATTATGAAATTTTTGATAAGTTGATTAGTGCTACACATGCTTTAGGTGTAGCAAAAACACACAAAAGTTCAATTATTGAGCAAACCGTTCAGATAGTATCTCATGATCTAGATATATTCCAACTGTTTAAAATGCTAAAAATGCAATACCATGAAGATGAAATATGTATACTAGATTCTGCTAGTGGGCCCAAAGATGACCGAAATATGAGCATAATTGGAGTGAATCCGAAATTTGATTTAATACTAGAAAACGGTAAGTTGTACTTAAAAACACAGTATTTGGAAATTGAAAAAGCATTTAGAGATGAACTTTTTGATCTTTATAACGAAAATGGTTATTTTTTACTACCAGATGGTAAATTCTCAAGTTTTTACAACCGGATACAAGGAATGTTCAGAACTAATTCTACACTAAAGTTTTCAAACGGACTAATTGGTATGTTTTCTTACGAGTATTTGCATTATCTTGATGATATTCCGCGAGAAAAACAAAAAGATGTTGATACTCCAGATGTTCATTTGACTTACTATTCGCACATATTGACGAATGAAGGTGATAAAGTGTTGCTAATTTCAAATAGTATAACTAGCGATGTGCAAGAACAAACTACTTTACTTGTAGACTTTATAAAATTACAAGTTGTTCATGAAAATTCTGATAAAAATTCTGCTGGTAGTAGTAGTAGTGAAAAAACTAATACTGTTGAACATAAGGTTGATGCTATACCAGTTTCAGAAACTTTTTCGCATGATGAATACATAAAAAATGTTGAAATAGCAAAAAACTATATCAAAGCTGGAGATATATTTCAGGTCCAGTTGGGTATTAGAAAAACAATGAAAGTAGACGTTAATTCTCTTGCTCTTTATGAAATGCTAAGAGCGGAAAATCCATCTCCGTATATGTTTTTCTGGAGTAGAAATAACTGTACACTAATTGGGAACAGTCCAGAATTGCAGTTGAAAGTTATTGGTTCTGATGTTTTGATTCGTCCAATAGCGGGTACATCAAAAGGTAAGGGGCAGAATTCTACTGAACGCGAGCGTGTAATTCATGAGTTGAAGAGTAGTGAAAAAGAGCAAGCTGAACATATAATGTTGGTGGACTTGGCTCGAAATGATGTTGGAGTTTGGAGCAAGCCTGGAAGTGTCAAAGTTGATGACTTAATGAGTATTGCGGAATATTCCCATGTGTTCCATATAGTGTCATCTGTTAGTGGAAAGCTGGTTGAAGGTGTTAATCCAGTTGCTGTTTTTGAGGCAACTTTTCCTGCAGGAACGCTAACTGGTGCTCCAAAAATTCGCGCAATGGAAATAATTCAGGAACTTGAAAAATCAGAGCGTGGAGCGTACGGAGGTGCTTTCACATTTATTGACTTCAACGGTAATATCATGTCATCGATTATAATCCGCACCATTATAAAGGAGGGAAATAATTACCACTTCCAGAGTTCTGCAGGAATTGTAATAAACTCAGATACAGAAAGTGAATGGAATGAACTGCAGTACAAAACTCAAATGCTTAAAAATGCACTTGGAGCAATCGCAGGTGCAAGTTAGCTTGAAACAACCCTCGTATCCGCAAGTTCTTTTATCTTGTCGATTCTAAATCCGCACCAAATATCTTCATTCCCATAATCATCCAGAACAGTAACTACTGGAGCAGTCTGAAAATTGTACTTGTCTAATATAGCAGCTGCATTAGGATCCTTCTTTATATCCAATAGAGTATACTCAACTCCATACTTGTCCAAAAAAAGACAGGTATTTCTACATTGTACACAATTATCCAACGAGTATACCGTAACTACCATATTAAACCTTTCTACTTTGAGCTATCCATTAACTACAATTAACAACCTTTCAAAACTAAAAGTACATCAATGTATTTAACATTGTACATTATAGCACAGTAAATTATTTTTTTTGTAATTTTTCCTTAAAATTTGTAAAATTATACAGAAACTTAGTGAAGACAACATTTTGCGGAAATGGACGGTAGGTAATAATGCAAACTTTATCACTTATTTTGCCAAAGTGCATTAAAATACAGGTTAAACTTCTATTTTGAGCGTAATGAGCGTAACTACTTTATCAGTTTTTAAGAATGTTTGCTTACTGTAGATCTTGAGACAAGTCAACACTTAATGTTTTCAACAATTCTATACTAGCTTCACTCCTAAATGCTTTCCAATATCCTTTTACTGCATACTTCATTTGTGCGCTCTTCAACGCATCTATTATTCTTTTGACACTATAATTTGCCACCTAGTTTGAAGTAGAGCATTTTGACTATTACTAGAGTAATAAAACAAGTCAAAAAGTACATCTCAATTTTTTATATCTTGAAGTGTTACTTTCAAATACTTCTACTTTTTACTATGTGTTAGTACTAGCATGCGCCCAAAATTCCAGGCACTTTGAGCATTTGGTGCTGATGAAGAAAGGAGCTATCGCGCTGTTTAATTATATACACCTTGTGCATCTTATACTTGTTGATTTATATATATGTGTACATTTTTGCACTAGATGCTCTTAACCAGTTTTTTAAAGTATGAACACTAGTAATATCTAGTTCCTCACAAATTTCCTGTTTAGTACAGCTACTGTTAATAAGGTAGACTGCTTTACTCTTAAGCTCGTTAGAATAAACCTAGTGTTCACTTGATGGTGTTTTGTTTTGCACATGTCTTTGCATTTTCTGTTCCAGCATACAAACCACCTGTTCCTTTTCTGCAGTTTAGTACACTATCTCCTTTATAATTTCCAAAACTGCTCATTTGTTTACTTCTTCTGGTCTTTGGCTAATGTATATTGTGTTTGGGCTTCTATGCATACTATTGGCAATACATCTTATTGATGTAATCCCATTTCGTACAATTGCTTTATCCTTCGTCTTTCCCCTAAGCTTAAATGAGTAAATGCCATACTAATATTACACATGTATTTGAACTTCCTTTTGTTAGGACTGGGACTATCAAAACCACACAAATGTTAACATAACAAGAAATTTAATGGTATTATGTAAAAATATCAGGTGTCCTAATTACTATGCGGATACAACCCCAGTTGAAAATGTCATACCCCTATGGTATAATGAAGGTATGAAAGTGCGCATGCGGTCTAAGATTTTACTAGTTGGTGTTGTGTTTGTTGTTGCGATTTTGCTAGTGTATTCTTTACTACGGCTTGGTGATCGTGATTTTATAGCATATGCAACACCTGAACATGCAATCCTTGATCTTGAAAATACTAGTTTAGGTACGCACCCAGTAAGTATTAACTATTCTGATAATGAATACTCTGCAATTGGTGCATTTTACTACGAGAACGGAAAATTTCAGGAAATTGGTACGCGTTATGCAAATGAAAAAGTAGCCACTAAACAGCGCCCAATTGCTTCAATTGCGAAAGTAATAACTGCGCTAGTTGTGCAGAGTCGTCTGTCAATTAGTAGTAATAATCCTGGTGATATAGTAACTATTAGTGGTAATGACGAAAATGATTGGAAAAAAGCAGTTAGCCAGAATGAGACTAATTTACCAGTATACAGTGGTGCGAGTTACACATATGCGAAAATGCTTCAGGGAATGTTAACGGTCAGCGCGAATAATATTGCAAACTTACTAGCAACTTCAACTTTTGGTTCATTTGCGAACTACAAAAAAGCTGCTAATGAGTACTTAATAGCACACAATTTGAATGCAACAACTATAGGAGATGATGCAAGTGGATTTGATTCGTCGACAACTTCAAGTCTGAAAGACCTTGTTGAACTTGGTAAATTAACACTTGAGGACAACTTCTTAAAAGATGCTGTTTCACACGAAAATATTCAGTGGTGCGCAAGTAGTGGCGAGACCAATTGCTCAGAGTACTACTCAACAAATGCACTTCTGGGTACTGACGGATTCGTGGGGATTAAGACTGGATTTACTGATGATGCTGGTGGATGCTTCTTGTTCGCAACAAAACGACAAGTGCAAAATACAGATGTTTATTTAATCGGTGCAGTTTTGGGTTCACCTAGTGTTAGTACACGGTTCTATATTGCAAAAGACATTGCAGATTCAGTAGATTTGCAAAATTCTAGTGATGATACAAGTTTTAGCAGTTTTTCAACTTCATCTTGGGAACTTGGTAAAATTGATGTTTTGCAAAATACTGCAGTTGTCGCTAAATATCAAACAGTATGCAATGGCGAGGTGAAAGCAGTTGTAGAAAATCCCGCTGATTTGAATAGTATTATATGGAGTGATGACATTAAAACAGGTATTACATATCACTTTGATGCATTAACTCGTAGCACAAAATTTGGAGACAAAATTGGCACCATTTCATTTAATAAGAAAGATTTTCCTATTGTGATTCAACCGAGTAGTTCTCAAAAAGAAGCTGAAAATGGGCAGTCTTGGTTCACAAAATTGCGTTGTAAAATTTCTGGACATGGATTATCTTGAAAGAAAAGTGGACAATTATGTTCAATATATGGTATACTATTAGGCATGAGCATAAAAAATGTATTAGTTGTACATAAATCTCATTCATATCAAGGTGCAGGCGATTTAAATCCTGCCAGTGATGATTTGTTTTTTGATGAAATTGTTGCATTTTTACAAGGTGAAGGTGTTCAGGTGAGTTTTGATGCTGACGGTGAAACCACATTTGATTTGGCAATTTCATTGGGTGGTGATGGGACTATTTTGAGTACAGCACAGAAACTACGCGGAACTTCAACACCAATATACGGTATAAATCTGGGGCATGTGGGGTTTTTGGCGGAAGGAACACCTTCAAATGCACAAGAGAGTATTAAATACTTGCTAAATGGCAAGTACAGTATACAGGAGCGTGGAATTTTGAACGTGCAGATTGCATATCCTGATGGAACACATGCAGATGACTGGGCAATAAATGAGGCTGCACTGGAAAAAGCAGGTGTTGCTGGTGAGTATTTTGGAATGCTCAATACACGTCTGGAGGTTGATTCAGTTGCACTTTCAAGTTACGGCTGTGATGGAATTATCGTATCTACTCCAACTGGTTCAACGGCACATGCATTTAGCGGTGGAGGTCCTATTGTCTGGCCTGAAGTTGAGGCAATTGTTGTGGTTCCTGTTGCTGCGCATGCATTGTTTTCAAGACCGATTGTGCTTGGAAGTTCATCAGAGTTAAAATTGTATATTGATGAAACTGCTGCTGGTTTTGCAACGCTGATGTGCGATGGGCGTCGGGCACACAAATTACCAGTTGGTAGTACTCTAACGCTTAAACAAGATGCCCAAAAATTGTTTTTTGCAAGTGTTCATAAAAACTCGTTTACGGATATTCTGGTGCAAAAATTCAAATTACCAGTTCAAGGATGGAAGCAAAGTGCTGCAGAATCTAGTCGTTAATAATATAGGCGTAATAAAAGAGGCGAGTCTTGATTTAGAACCAGGACTTATTGCGATTACTGGTGAAACTGGTGCTGGAAAGTCTATGCTTTTGGGTGCGCTCTCTTTGATTCAGGGCAACAATTTGGTGCATATAGATAAAAAGGATATGTGTGTGCAGGCTGTGTTTTCGCATATTGCAGATAAAGCTATTTGTAAAATTAAAGAATTGGGCGGGCATATTGATGATAACGAGTTGATTATTTCACGTGAATTTGATGACAAATCTGGAAGGTTTAAGGCAGTTGTTGGTGGTAAAATTGCATCTGCGTCATTCCTCAATCAAATTAGTGCAGATATGATTACAATTCATGGGCAATCTGAACAGTTGACATTAAAGAACAGCAAGAAAGTACGCGAGTTGATTGATGTCTACGCTAGTTTAGGCGAAGAACTTGATATATATTCACGCATTTATAAGGACTACTGTCTGCTTAAAACACGTTTAGAAAATGCTAAAATAGCATCTAGGGAGAATAAGGAGCAGTTAGAGTTCCTTAGATTTGCAATTGATAAAATTGAAGAGGTAAATCCCAGTGTTAACGAAGATATTGAACTAAAAGCGAAGATAAGTGCATGCGAAAATGTGGTGAAAATTGGTGAAAATATGAATTTGGCAATTGACAACTTAATGTCCGAAGAAGATGATGCATTAGGTGCAGTTTTTTCACTTACAAATGCAATAAACGCTTTACAAACAGCAAGTTCATATGACCCTGAATTATTGAATGCTGTAGATTCGCTCAAAAGTTCATTGGACCTTGTCAACGAAACAAAAAGTGCACTTCATGAGCATCTTTTTACTCTGGAATATAATCCAAACGAAGTGGACAAAATGAATCAGCGCCTTTCACAATTGGGAAGTTTGACTACACTTTGGGGTCCTAGTATTGCAGATGTTCTGGAGTTTTACGATTCTGCACTTCAAAAAGTACAGGAACTTGCAGATTCAGAAAGCCTAGATTCGTTAGGGGAGCAGGTTAAACAGGCGGAAATAGTTGTAAAAGAACGCGCATATGCAATATCTAAAAGACGAATAGCAGCAGCACAGAACTTCAGTACAAATGTTACCAAAAAGTTGAAATTACTTGGCTTTAACAGTAGTGTAATCCAAGTTAATATTAACCAAAACAGCAAGTTTGACTCAACAGGTATAGATGAGGTTGAGTTGCTATTTTCACCGCACAAATCTACAAAACTGGGTCCGCTTTCAAAAATTGCTTCTGGTGGTGAACTTTCAAGAATTATGCTAGCAATTGAACTTGAGATTGCAACTAGTAAACATTCTGGCTCTTCTAATGAAATTTCAACACTTGTTTTTGACGAAGTTGATGCAGGAGTTGGAGGAGAAGCAGCACTAACTGTTGCAAATTTGCTTAAGGAAGTCTCATCTTCGGCGCAGGTTATAGTTGTGACGCATTTAGCATCAGTTGCAGCAAAGGCACACCAGCATTTTCTACTTGAAAAGTCAGACACTGCCACTGAAACAACAACATGCATTCGTCAAATTCTTGCAGATGAGCGAGTTCATGAAATAGCACGCATGCTTTCTGGTTCTGAAACAAAAGTTGCACTTGAGCATGCACGTGCACTACTAAAATAGTGTATCTACTTAATCCGCTTGCGTATACACCAGATTGCATATCCAAGCACAAGGTATATAATAGTAGTTATATATAATGCAGTATTAGCATTGACTAGTGTTGGAATATAGGTAATTGAAATAACTACTGCAATGAATAACGCTAGGATTTTATGCGATTTTGTCTTTGTAAGTTGAAATCCTGATGCGCAAATAATTAGTGTAAACAATGCATTAAAAAGCGCGCCTGAATCAATAACCAGTTGTACTTTTGTATAAAATAGTGTAACTATAAAAACAACTGCAAAAAACAGTCCAGATGACAACTTTTCTGTAGAGAACCGTGCTTTAGATTCTTGTTTAGGAAAGATATTCTCTACACTCGATACTCCTAGTTTTCCAACTACAAGCATAGTCGTAAATAGTGCTAAAACTGCAGCGAAATTGACTAAAAGCGTAAAGGAATTCGGGAGTTCAGCAACATCAAGTGCGGCAGTTATTGGTGAAAAAACTGATTCATGATGTTCAATTAAATACTGCGCGTTAATGAAACGAAGTGTAGCAAAAATTACTACGCAGTATATAGTAGTTGTTAAAATCATAGCGATGAACATTCCAAGTCGCACATTTTTCTTGGGATTTACCACACTAGATGCCATAAAAGCAGGTACAACAATTGCACCATATGCGAGCATGCTAATTGGAATCTGCGAAAGCATATCAAGTAGATTATTTGAACTAGTAGGAAATATATTAACATCATGACTTGAACTATTACTATGCAGACACAGGACAAAAGCAATAAGTATAAGAATTAAAACCAGCAGAATTGTCAAGACAGTATTTATCCGCGTTAACTGCCCAATTTTTAGCAAGTTCAAAATGTATATGATCAATACACTAAGAGTTGGTAAAATATGCACAATTGGTAGTAGTACTGGAAAAACATTTACTAAATAGTGTGCAAAATAAATAGCGGAAAATGAAACACCAGCCGTACATCCAAATAAGTATATCCAACTTGTTATATAACCTAAAAAGTTGCTCTTAAATGCAAGTGCAGGAAAATCATGTAGTTTTATATCGCCATTGCTAATTTCAACTGCATTTAATAAATTAGTGGTTACAAAACCAAAGCCTAGCAATAGTAGACCAGCAAATGCCCAAGAGAGAACTGCCAAATCACCTGCCTGCATAATGGTCACACCAGAAAGCGAGAATACCGCAGAACCAACCATCGCGCCAACAGTTAGGAAAACTAGTTGAAATAGTGAAATTTTATTCATAACTTGATTATATCACACTTTTCAAATCAGAAGCAGGATATATTTTAGATGTATATTCAATGTACTTGCAAAATGCATCAAACTGTGGTATAATGTAGTATGGAATTTAGTGAAAGGTTGAAATGTCCAACTTGAAGGTTTTGGCGGAACGCTATGAAATTGGTGAATTGATTGGCCAGGGTGGTATGGCTGATGTCTATATCGGTAAGGATGTGCGGCTCGGTCGGAAAGTTGCTATTAAGATTTTGAAGCCTAATCTTGCTGGTGATCCTGTATTTCTTGCTCGTTTTAGGCGAGAAGCACAGGCAGCTGCTAGTTTAAACAACTCAAATATTGTTGCTGTTTACGATACGGGTGAAGAAACTGAAACTTCAGAAACAGGGCAACTGGTACACATTCCGTATATTGTGATGGAGTATGTTGAGGGGCGTACAGTTCGTGAAATACTTGCTCAAGAGGGCAAATTGTCATTATCAGATGCGGTAGATATTGTTTCTGGTGTACTTTCTGCGCTTGAATATTCCCACAAGTTTGGTGTTATACACAGGGATATTAAACCTGCGAACATCATGATTACGCAAACTGGTGCAGTAAAAGTTATGGATTTTGGTATTGCGCATGCGATTTCAAATTCTGATGCAACACTCTCGCAGTCACAAAGTGTTGTTGGAACTGCTCACTATCTGTCACCAGAGCAGGCACGTGGGGAGGTAGTTGACTATAGATCAGATTTATACTCCACTGGGTGTTTATTTTTTGAGATTTTGGCTGGTCGTCCTCCTTTTCTTGGTGATTCACCAGTATCAATTGCATATCAACATGTTCGCGAAGCAGCACCTAAAGTGACTTCGTTTAATCTAAGTGTTCCAGAAATCTACGATGTTATAATATCAAAGGCGCTCGCAAAAGATGTAAATGCTAGATATGCAAATGCAGAAGAGTTTTTATCAGACTTAAACAATGCAAAACTTGGACTTCCAGTAACTCCAGGCATTGCGGATGATCCGAATGCAACAAAAGTGCTTTCGCCAGAAGAAGTTGCTGATCTAAATGCTAGTTTAGCGGCAGCAGAAGACGAAGAAGCGGTTGATGATTCGTTTGAAAATGTGATTAGTCAATATTCTCGTAAAGATGGTAGTGCAGATGATGATGAAAAATTACCAGAAGATGAAAAAGCTGCTCGTAAAAAGAAGGCTTTGATAATTGCTGGTGCTGTAATTGGTGCGTTGATAGTTATAGGTGCTGTATTGGCGCTGATTTTGTCCTCTAAAGGTGGTAGTACACCTGATGGTAATGAAAAAGTTGAAGTTCCAAATATGGAAAAAGCATCACGTGATAATGTTTGTGAACGTATAGAGCGCTATGAACTCAAATGTGAAATTGAAAATGATAGTGATTCTGATAAGGCGAAGGATGTTTATACGAAACAGAGCCCTAAAGCAGGTGAAAAAGTTGCTAAGAATACTGTGATTAAGGTCTACTATTCCACTGGTCCTGCAAGTGCAAGTATTCCTGATGTTTCTGGTTTATCCGAATCTGATGCAAAGTCCAAGCTGGAAAAAGCAGGGTATAAAGTTGGACTAGTAAAGGAACAAGATTGTGTGTTAGCATCAACACTTACGGATTCTGGCGAGCAGGCTCGTAATAAAAATGCATGTTCTGCTGATAAGGATTTGATCGTTGGAACTGATCCGCCAGTTGGACATGCGCAGAATAAGGGCGAAGTCGTAAAACTGTATAAAGCAACTGCAAATGTAATTTTACCTAATTTGTCTGGCATGACACTGGATAAAGCATCTGCTGTATTGAATGAACTAGGGCTACCGTTTACCTCTACTGAAGTAGATAGTCCTAGTCATGAGGGTCAGATTGTTGCTCAAAATCCAACAGCAAATTCAGTTCTTGCGCGTAAAACACCTGTAACAATTCAAGTTGCTAAAAAGGAGACGAAAGTTACAATTCCTAGTTTGATGGGCAAGTCAACTTCATATGCTAAGGATCTGCTGGAAAGTTTGGGACTAGTTGCCAATATTAAATACGACACAACTGCTACTCAAAAAGATGTGGTCACAGGGGTAGTTCCTCAAGAAGGCTCTCAAGTTGATAAAGGTTCAAGTGTTGTGATTTACATTGGTAACCCTGCAACTCCAACTCCTACTCCGACAGATACATCAAGTAAACCAGCTTCTGGAACCAATTAAAATGGATCTCTTTTTGGATCTACTACTTGTATTTGTGTTCATTTTAGTAGGTGGTGTTTTTGCGGCAACGGAACTTGCACTTGTCTCGCTTAGGGACTCGCAAATTGACGGGCTGGAAGATAAATCTAGGCGTGGGAAAAAAGTCGCTCAAGTTGCCAAAGATCCGAATCGTTTTTTGTCTGCTGCGCAAATTGGTGTTACTTTTGTGGGCTTTCTTTCTGCGAGTTATGGTGCAACTGAACTGGCTCCATATTTACAGCCACAATTTATGAAACTTGGTCTGTCTGCTTCATTTGCATCAACTATTAGCGTTGTGGTGCTTACTCTAATAGTTTCTTATCTTTCCCTAGTGTTTGGTGAACTTGTTCCGAAAAGGTTGGCATTGCAAAAAACAGAGCAAATTGCACTAGCAGCTGCTCCTGCACTTGATGTTTTTGCAAATATTATGCGACCTGTAATTTGGCTACTGTCAAAATCAACAAATGCGGTATTCCGTTTACTGCGCGCAGATCCAAATGCATATCAAAAGGAGATTACGGAAGAGGAAGTGCAGTCAATAATTGAGACTCAGAAAAGTTTTGAGGACTCTGAGCGCAAGATTCTGTCTGATGTGATTGATGTTACTGGTAGATCGATAACTGAGGTGATGCGCTCCCGTGTAGATGTTGAATTTCTTGATGGCAATATGAAGGTCGTAGATGCTGCCAAATACGTTAATAAATTGCCATATTCGCGATTTCCTGTAATTGGTGATGGTTTTGACGATATACTTGGTTTTGTGCATGTGCGTGATTTACTTGTTGATGATAAGAATCTGATTGTTCGAGAAGTTGCTCGTAATATTTTGAAGTTTCCTGGTACGAACCGTGTGTTGCCAAGTTTAAGCAAAATGCGCGATAAGGGAACGCATATTGCAATTGTACTTGATGAATATGGTGGAACTGATGGAATTTTGACTTTAGAAGATATTATTGAGGAAATGATTGGTGATATTCATGATGAATATGATGTGAAAACGCGTCCAGAACTCATAACTTCTAAAGATGGTAGTTTTTCAATTGATGGCGGTATGACAATTGATGATTTTTCTGGTGAAACTGGTATAGATCTAGTTGATGGTCCATATGAAACTGTTGCTGGATTTATACTCGCTAAATTGGGGCAAATTCCGACAGTTGGTGATGTTGTCATTGTTGATTTGAAGAAGCCGTTGGATTTTGAGAGCGATAGTGAAGTAACTGAAGTTGCACAGTTGACAGTTTCAAAAGTTGAAGGTATGCGTATTTCAAGAGTGAAAGTGAGGCGATGTGAAAAGACTAGCGGATGAGTTTATATACAAATCATACGAATATAAGCTTGATAATGGGTATCTGCACATAAAGTATAGATTTGAAATTCCTGGAGTTGAAATTTTTGAACCATCATGGAAAATTCCGTATAGTGCAAATAGAAGTCATGAAGTAACAGTATCCAATGATTATATGGATGAGCTTGTGTTTAACTTGGGGCTTGTTGAGTTGGTTTCTTACTGGAAGTCGGTTTGCGCCCAGACAGTCAAAATTGAGTGTAGTTCGCTAAGTGCTGAGCAGATTTTATGGTGGAAAAAGTTGTATTTTTATGGGCTTGGCGAGTTTTTCTATCAGAACAATATAGTTACAACTGTTGATGATTTTATGCATATTGTACCTCGTGGTGAAAAAACTACTATTGCGAAGTTTGCATTTTCAAAACTTGAGGGTTCTCTAGTGCCTATAGGTGGTGGAAAAGACTCAATTGTATCCTTAAATTCTCTACTTGATGCAACTGCTGATGATAAAATCGGTACAATTACGCCATATATAATTAATTCGCGTGGTGCTACTTTAGATACGGTTAGGATTGCTGGTCTTGAACAATCAACAGTTTTTGCATCGCGATATCTTGATGAGAGATTATTGGAGCTCAATAAGCGTGGATTTCTTAACGGTCACACACCATTTTCTGCAGTAGTTGCATTTTCTGCACTTATTGCAGCATTTCTGAATGGGCGGAAATACATTGTGCTGTCCAATGAATCTAGTGCAAATGAGCCAACTGTTGTTGATAGAAATGGAATTAGCGTCAATCATCAGTACTCTAAGAGTTTCGAATTTGAGAGCGAGTTCAGATATTATGTTAAGAGGTATTTAACCACAACTAACGAATATTTCAGCCTCCTAAGACCGCTTAGTGAATATCAAATTGCAAAAACTTTTTCAAAACTCAAGAATTATCATGCAGTTTTTCGTAGTTGTAATGTTGGAAGTAAGAGGAATGTTTGGTGCACAAGTTGCCCTAAATGTTTGTTTGTTTACATAATTCTTGCTCCGTTCCTTGATGTTGATGAACTGGTGAAAATTTTTGGTGAAAATCTATTTGAGAAGAGCGAACTAAAAGATGATTTAAACCGATTAGTAGGAGTTACTGAGACTAAGCCATTTGAATGTGTTGGAAGTATTGATGAAGTTAACACTGCTTTAGTTCAGGTTTCTTCGCAATATAGTAAGGATTCTCTACCATACTTGTTGAGACAATACTCCATGTTGCAAAAGTATCAAAAGTATAAACAAGAACTTGATGAAAAGTTGAATTACTATAACAAATTTTATGATGAGGGGAATGCAGTTCCTCCAAATTTCAAGGAACTACTACTAAAAGGTATCAATTGAGCCAACTTTCTGACTATTTCAATGACTTGCGTGTTCTGGTGTGGGGATTGGGGCGCGAGGGAATGTCTTCACTTGAAATTTTGTCAGAACTTGCAAATGTACGCAGACTTGCAGTTATGGATAGTGATGATGTAGTTGTAAAATCTGTTGTTGAATCATCTTCTTGTAATTTTGAGGTTGTAAAATCTACAGAAGAGTTTAGAAATTTTGATATTATTCTGAAAGCACCTGGAATTAGTGTACATAATCTACGCGAAGAAATACGAGCAGATGATTTTGTAAAGATAAGTTCACAAGTTGATGTATTTTTACAGCTGTATGGTGCACAAACTATTGGAATTACTGGGACAAAGGGTAAAAGTACAACTGCAAGTTTGATTCATCATGTTCTAAAAAAGTGTGGATATGATGTGGTATTGGGGGGCAATATTGGAATTCCTGTATTTGAGCTTGTTGAGCAGATTACAAGTAGTACAAAAGTTGTGCTTGAGCTTTCAAGTCATCAGTTGGAATTTCTGAATGCGAGTCCGCACATTGCACTTTTGTTGAACCTTTTTCAAGACCATTTGGATCACTACGAAGATCTTGGAGCATATCACAATGCCAAGTTGAATATAGTTAAGTATCAAAAGTTGGATGATTACCTTGTGTTTAGTAAAGAACTACTACCAAAAGTGCAAGAATTTTTAGCAAATAGGGAGTCTAATCAGAAGTTGGCAATCTCTTGTGCCCAAATTGAGGACTTAAAAATAAACCATTCAGATGAACTTTTACAACTTGGTTTTCAGAACGCTTCTAATGTTGTTTTTGCTTATAGAACACTAGTTGACATTTTGGGTGTTCAAGCGGATGCATTTTTTGAGCAGATAGTAACATTCAAGACATTGGAACATAGAATGGAGCATTTTGCAACTGTTGATGGAGTTGAATATTATGATGATTCGATTTCTACAATTCCTGAGGCAACTATTTTGGCAGTTCAAGCACTTGGAGATATGGGCAAAAGCGTGGGGACCGTAATACTTGGTGGTATGGAACGTGGAATTGACTATACTAAACTTGTAGAATTCCTGAGCATTTCAGAGGTCCTGAATATAATTTTGTTGCCAAATACTGGTGCTAGACTATTTAGGTACTTCAAAGAGCTTGATTCTCAAAATACACCAAGAATATACAATGCTCAGAGTCTGGAGGAGGCAGTTGACCTCGCGAAAACTATAACTCCAAGAAAAACAGCATGCTTACTTTCACCAGCGGCTGCAAGTTACGGTATATTCAAGAACTTTCAGGAGCGCGGTGATGCATTTAAGATGGCAGTTTGCGGGGTTAATATAATTCAGGTTGACAAAACTTAAAAAGTATGTTATACTTATGCTAATGAGAGGAGAAGTTTGAGTAAGAAACTTATATTAAATACGGTTGTACTACTGATAGTTGTGGCATTTTTGTCTACATTTTTTTTGACGGCGCATCCGATTTCTAGTAAAAATACTTCAAAGGTGGATAGAGGAACAGCCAATAGTAGTAATGAATTAAATAAAATAGACATTTCAGGTAAGCAGGGAGAAGAACCAACTGTAAAAGTACCGAAAGGTCTTGTGGTTCAAGAGGGGCAGACGGCATTTTTGCGAGATGGTGAGGGTGATATAATAAAATCTGACGACTTCGTGCATTACCGCATACAGAAGGTGGCACTTGGAGATGAGGACACAGTTTATTCAACATGGAAATTGGGTGAATCTCAGGATTTTTCATCTGAGCTTGGAGCAGATTTTGCTGGTCAGACGGATAGTTGGATTAGAGAAGGTTTTCCTGGCAAAAAAGTGGGCGCTTCTTTCGCAATTGCCACAAATTCAACCAAGAGGAGTCTTTTGGAAACTGGTGTAACAGAAGATGATTTATTGAATAAGATTGATGCAGATCCAGCTAATAATGAGCAGAGTATGCAAATCTGGATAGTAACCATTACCAAGCGCGAGGACGGTACAAAATTGCCCAAGTAACAAGATTCCGCTCTATAGTACTTCCATTAAGTCATATCTTGTTGTCGCCAAAATGTCATAGGCATGTGGTATAATGGAATAGATGCATTTTGTTGATATGATTGATATGTCCGCACAAGACCAAAAGGCGCGGCTCTTAGAGGTTTCTGGTTTTTTGCATGACTACTATGAGAAGCAGCAACAAAGTGCGTGTTTTGGCACTCAAAAGGAGTTTACCAAGAAGTCTTTAATGCGCGCGAAGCAATTAGAACACAGTTATTTTGAATTGCATGATATAACTCCAGACACAATAACCACTATTCCCAAAAATGAGCGACAGCCGATAATTGACATGCTATTTCCTAATATTATCACACCTGTTCAAATTCAGCAAGATGATGATGGCAAAACTGTTAAAACACTTT
>JAIRWY010000006.1 GCA_031268675.1 Candidatus Ancillula glyptotermitis
TGTTTATACTTTCATATTTCAAGAAGAACATATTATGATGTGCCTTCAAACAAGAATAAGTGGGAATCTTATGATCTTAAAATAACTAAGTGGTTAGAAGGAAAATGCAGATGGAAAGGCAAATGGGGAAGATAAACAATATATTCTACACTCTGATCAAGGTTCTTGCCACAAATCACCTTCTTTTGTTGACTTTTGCAAACAGAACCATATTTTGCAATCTATGAGTAGAAAAGGTAAATCAGGAGACAATGCTCCTTTGGTCGGATTCTTTGGTAGACTTAAACAGATGTGGTTTAATCGCAATAATTTTGATGGATATGGTTATACTAGATTTTGTAAAGAACTAGATGCTTTTTTACAGGACTACAAAAAAGATAAACAACTTTTAGCAAACGTGGAAAAGACAAGTATGATAAAATGTACGTAGATATAATCTGTGCGGAAATTTGTACGCAGCGCTGGTTGTACACTGCCCATCTGGTTAGAATCCAAATTTGCTTGATATCCGTCTCAAATTATGCTATAATGAATAATATGGAGATTTTCAGAGAGAGAGCAATTCTCTCAAGTTTAGTTTACGTGCTGCAATCGTAGTTGCGTTGTTTTTTTCGTTTGTTTTTATAGTTTCGATTTTTATAAGTTCTTGTGCTATCCCAGAAGATGATGATGAATACTCTGTGTATACGGATGTTGTTTTAGTTGTTGGACAGTTTTCAAATTCTCCGCAAACCGCAATTGATGACGACACAAAAGGTGTCATTGGAAAAATTGCAAAGAGAAATAAAATAACAGAAATTCCAGTTATAAATGCAACCGCAACGCCATCAAAGTCATCTATTAAACTCTTGGATAAAAAACAATATGAGACAGGTAATAAAACAGTATTGGATGGCAATTTTGATAAAGTACTAAACAGCGGAATTCAAGAAATTCAAGAAATTGTGCCATCTAGTGATGGGGTTGACTATCTTGAGGCACTCCAGAAAGCCGTATCAAATTCTAATAATAAGAATTCTAAACAAAAAACACTCATTCTGTTATTTGGGAGTGGACTAAACGACTCTGGAATACTAAATTTTACAGAGGATGATATCCTTACTAAGACCCCAGATGAAGTGGTTTCTAAAATTGAATCCAAGTCATTTGTTAAAAACAAGACCTTAAGTGGTTTTGATGTTGAATGGATAAATCTAGGTGATACAATTGCACCCCAAATACCTCTCTCAGGATCGCAAAAGAGCAATCTAGAAGCGATCTACAAATCACTCCTTGAAAAAGCAGGAGCTGGCAATGTCAAGATAGAGTCTAAAGATAAAAATGATGAAGAAAAAGTTAGTGTAGATACTGGTGGTAAACGGGTAAAAACTGTTTCATCATATAAAGAGGGAAAACCTGATTATAAAAATATACACTTGACCTTTGATGAAAGACAACTTGGTAATTTTCTTCCAGATTCAGCTTCACTAGAGACCCCAGACAAAGCAAGAGAGTCTCTCGCATCGCTAGTAAATATGATAAAAGATGAATCAACACTTACAGTGAATATTGAGGGACGAATTGCAAAACCAAAAAATTCAGCAAAGGAGGATCACAGTGAACTGGCACTACAACGAGCAAATTATATCCGAGATTTATTAAAAAACATGGGTGTTACTAATTCCATTGAGACTACGGACACTGGTAGTTCTAAGTCAACAGGAGAAGAAATAGCAACCGACAGAAAGATAGTGGTGACATTTAAATGAAAAAAGATTCCGATACGTCAAACTCAAAATTAATTACAAAACTACGTAACTTACGCCGCAGTTTCATAAAGCTACAGCATTTAGGACGTACTTTTGAGGTAAAAGAAGAACTAAATGATGAGTTTGAAAAAATCAAGAAAAAAACACTTGAACGAGTAGATTTATACTTGTCATCAATCGATGATACACGCATTCCATCATCCGAACCTGAAGTTATGCGATACTTTGAAGAGGCATGGATTTCGGCCGAAATGGAGTTTGACGAAATTATACAAATGATCAACACAGAGTATGACAAACGCTACTCAAAGAAGTATTCAAAATTTCGCAATAAATTGATGAAGCGCATTGGGAAAATTGAATTTAGATTAACTGAGGCAGATGATTATATTTTTTATTTAGCTCAAGTATCAGAAAAAATAATTACAGGCTATGATAAAACTCTTCACGAAGATCTTCAAGAACTTGAGCGGAGTACCAAGAAAAAAATCAAGGATGCAAAGGATATTCCACTAATAATTTCCAGTATGTCTCAGAAAGGTAAAGATAATGCCTAATAAAACTAATGCAAACTCACAAAAAACCAGTAATAGAACCCCAAAAAAGATGGCGGACAACCAATTGCACAAGCTTTCAAAGTTTAGAACTATATTTGACAGCATATACAACTACTGTCAAAAAAGACAAGGCACCTTCAAAAAAGAGCTTAAACTAAAAATTGATCTACCACATCACTCATTACTAGAATGGTTTTTTCTTGCTGTTACTATCTTGGGCGCACTTGCAGATGTAGTGCTACTTGCAGATGCATTCGTTAAGCTTGATGTTTTCAGAACAATACTAATAGATTTTTTTGGTGGAAGTGCTGCAGAAAATTTTATTGCGTATTTCTGTTTCATTTTTGGTATTATTTTGGCATCTATGGTATGTATCTTGGCTATTGTATTTATGTTCAAATCTGGATCGGTTCGAATGGAAAACAAAAATTCGATCGCCAACTTTTATATAATTATATGGATTGCACTTGGTATTGCCTTAATAATGCTCAGATTATTCATATCATTAGCCGACGCAAAAGCAAGCTCAGATTCGAAAGATGTACTTATGAATGAAATACCAATTATAGTTATTCTTCTAATATTATATATAGGAACAGGTCTTAGTGCATATGTTTCAGGACAGACAATCGGTAATCCTCATATAAAAAATTATCACAGAATGAAACGAACAATTAAGCGTTATTATTCTGGATGGCTTAGCGGAACATCTAAAAAAATGGCAAGAATTTCCATTTATTACGCAAAGTGTAAAGCTATAAAAATTAACCATGATAATGACATTTTACAATTTAATACACTATCTAATTTGATGAAAGCGAAATATGCAAAATTGCTAACACTTGAAATCGCTCGAAGATTCAGGGAAAATGGAATTCTTGTCCCCGATGAGCTGTTTCCACCTTTTGGCTTACCAGATGCATGGGCGAAAGAATCAGAGCATGAATCCACAGAATCAAATGACACAAACATTAAAATAGTTGACGAAACAGATACGGTTAAAAAAGATAAAGAAAGCGAGAAACAAATATGAGCGATCCAACAAATCTGAAAGCTACAATGGTCCCAGAAGATTACGAACAGGCAATTATTGATAAAGAGACATACATAGAATCTCTAAACAAGGCAATATCTAATGATCGACGCTCATTTGACACTCCGTATATGAAAGTGCTTCGCGAGCAGTTTGAAGCTACGGCATCAAAGATTATAGGAAGGGAATACCAAAATGAAGTAAGTAGCATAATTACTAGTATTAACCATCTGAAAAATGCACTTGAAAAAAATATAATGAAACTCGAAGCAATGAACACAGAAGGAGTGCCAAGAAAGGGATATTCAAATACATTGAATTCTTCAAAAGACATAATTTTAGAGCTGCAAGAAAGAAAAGAAGCATTATCGATGGTAACCGAATCTTGGAAAGCTCGCGTAAAAATGTTAATAGGCTATTTTAACACGAGAACTGCACAATATATTGATATCTTAACAAAAGGATCTGATATTGTTGTAGATTTTCCAATACTCGATGAAACATACGTTCCAGAAGAAATAAAGAAATTTTCCAGAATTGATCGCATATCAGATACTGATAAAATTATTACTGAATACTCCAAGAAACTTGAAAGCTTGGTGTAAAATGCTAGAAAAACTCACTGAGCGCATAGATAAATTAAGGTTTTCTCACCGAGCAGATATCAATCCTGAGTCGGCAAATAAGACTACGCGATGTATAAAAAATAACAGTGATGATTTTGATGGGCTAATAAAATGTGCAAAGAATTTTGATGATGTTATTACTGAATTAGTACGGTCGGTCACTAAGCACGATGAAATAAAATACGCAAATACATATAAAATGTTTACTGATTTTATGGAGCAAAAGGCAAAAGAAAATGCCGAAAAAAATGTTGATGTGTATAATAGCACGGAGAGTTATTATGATATACTTGGAGTAGCTAGGAATGCAAGTAAGTCTGAAATAAAGAGAGCATATAGAAAACTTGCACGTAAATATCACCCTGATAGTCCAGAAAATAAGTCAAATGGTGATGAACTATTTAAGAAAATATCCACTGCCTACGAAGTGTTATCAGATTCACAGAAGCGTTCTAAGTATGATTCGGGAGTTGATCCATTATCATACAATACTAGTAAGGCAAATTAATTTTTAAGGGAGTAGAGTACAATGGAGAGTAGAGACGAATACAAATATGTACAAGATTATATTGGATTCAACAAGTATGAGCCTGATGTCGTATATACACATGATATTGTACCTATAGATAATTCACCGATTACGGATGCCGAAGCCGTACCAACTGTGGACGTCACACCACCAAGAAGAAATTGGTGGTTGCTGCTAAAAAAATGGCTCCCAAGACTCTTGAAGTGGTTACTAATATTGCTGTTTATATTGTTGTTGTTAAATTTTCTGCTGCAAAGTTGTAGCAAAGACCGATATAATGATGGTGCGCACACAGTTGGATACGGAGGTGATGGTGGTTATTACGGTACTGACTCAGATGGCAATCCAACTTCACCAATTGCCCCACGACCTACTTCAGGTTCAGGTGGTAGCAAGGGCACTTCAAGTGAGGGGTCAAGCGGCACAAATGGCGAGGGAATACAGATAACTGATCCATATCAAGGCTGGAAACGTGGAGGTGAAACATGGAAAGGCATTTCTACTACTCCTGAGGAGATTATGCAATCTGCACAGTTTACAAAATATGCACAAACACTTTTCTTGCACACAAACCCACAAATAGTACCAGAAGATAAATTCAAGAACGCGCATTTTTGCGGTAGTTCACCAAGTGATGATAGTATTACTTTGGGGTGCTATATTCCAACTGCTAAGGAGAATCAAGAGCTCAAAAAAGGCGGAACAGTTGAAACTAGCACTGCCGAAGATGCCGACTACATTTTTATCAGGTTTTTTGATAATGCCAATCTTTTGCCTGAGGTATATGTTACAGCATCTCACGAAATGCTTCATGCTGGATGGGAGCATTTTCCATGGAATTTAAAATCAACACTTAGTAATGTTACGAAATGGTTGCTAGATTTTTACAAAAGAACGCCAGAACTTAAGGACAGAATGCGACCATATTTTGACTCTGGTATAAAAGAAGACAGTAACGATTTTCTAAATGAACTACATTCAATTATCGGTACAGAGTTTGAGAATATTGGACCAGACCTTGAAAATTATTACCAGATTTATTTTGAAGACCGCAGTAAAGTTGTAGATTTCCATAAACAAGCAATGGGCAAAGGATAGAAAAGAGGAAATAATGCAAGTAGATAAAAAGAATAATGGAAATAAAAAAAGGTGCAGTCATCGTTATTGTACTCGCGCTCATATTGTGCATTGAGTTTTACAGCGAGAAGAGTTCATTGAATTATTACAATTCTCAAACTACAAATGAGATAGAAAATCGCAATACCATTTTATCGCAATATAGAAACAGGAATTCAAATCTACAGAATATTTTATCACTTGAGCAAGAGATAGGCGTACTTGTTTTAAGAATAAATTCATCATACTGTGCTCATAGTCAATATTGCTATGGAGCAGCTCAATTTAATTCAGATATAGCTGTTTTAAAGAACAAGTTTAATGAAAGGGATAAGATGCATTCAGCTAGCTATAAAAGTGTCTCAAAAATGAACAATATACCCGCAAAAAAGAATCTGTGGTTATTAAATATCTTTGGAATTCACTATAATGACAACACGTATCTATTAAACTCACAACAATCACAGATTAATCAGGAGATTGTTTCAATAAATGAACTTATATCCAAAATTGAGGTATTGGAAAAAGATTGCAATCGCCCTCCTGCATTAGAGTGTGGGACTATGACTGCTCTTGAGAAGGAGTATTAGTGTGCAATAAAGTGTTTAGTTTAATTTCGGTAGTAGTTTTTACATTATCGCTCGCAAGTTATGGTACTCAATACCCAAAAAATAATCCGAACATGAATAATAACTTGGAGACTCCAAAAACTGTTCCACAATCCACTCCGCCCAGAAACAATAACCCTACAAAAACTAGTGAAGAATGCACTAAAGCAACAGAAGGAAAGTACAAAGGACAGTGTGCTACTGCGGAATGCATGGACGGCAGTTATACAGGCGCTAACCCAAATTTAAGCTACACTTGCAATCATCATGGGGGAGTAAAACGACGGCTAAATTAAATAATTCTTCGGTTCATCAACCAACCTCGCGAGGATGCAGAAACCTAAAATACTACCTCTTATGGTGTTGTAGTTTAAGATGCGGATATACAAAAAAGCAAAATGTCATAGGGGTGTGGTATAATGGAAGTATGTCTAAAAGAGAAGATTTACGCAACGTTGCAATTGTTGCACATGTTGACCATGGAAAAACAACGCTTGTTGATGCGATGCTCAAGCAGACAGGTTCTTTTGGTGAGCGCGAAGTCGTAGATGACCGCGCAATGGATTCTGGTGACCTTGAGCGAGAAAAGGGTATTACTATTCTTGCTAAAAACACCGCAGTTGAATATCTTGACAAACATGATTCAGAAGATGGAAAGCCCATCACGATTAATGTTATTGATACGCCTGGACACGCAGATTTTGGGGGTGAAGTTGAACGTGGACTCAGTATGGTTGATGGAGTGGTTTTGCTGGTGGACTCATCCGAAGGTCCTCTTCCTCAGACACGGTTTGTTTTGCGCAAGGCGTTGATCGCTAAACTCCCCGTGATAATAGTTGTTAACAAGGTAGATCGTCCAGATGCGCGAATTTCTGAAGTTGTTTCAGAAACACAAGATTTATTGCTTGGACTTGCAAGTGACCTAGCAGACGAAGGTCTGGATTTGGATATAGATGCTGTATTGAATGCGCCTGTTATTTACGCTTCAGCTAAAGCAGGTGCTGCATCTGCCAATCAACCTGCTGATGGAGCACTTCCAGACAACTTAGACCTTGAACCTCTTTTTACCACAATTTTGGAGCATATTCCTGCACCTGAATTCGATCCAGAAGGTACATGCCAAGCACAGGTAACCAACTTGGACGCATCTCCATTTCTTGGGCGTTTAGCACTTGTACGAATCTACAGCGGTGAACTTGTTAAAGGCAAGAATGTTGCATGGATTAAGAATGGCAAGGCTGATGGTCCAGGTGCAGATATACAAAACGTCAAGATTACTGAACTACTGAAAACAAAGGCACTTGACCGTCATCCTGTTGAAAAAGCAGGTCCAGGTGATATTGTGGCGATTGCTGGAATCCCAGATATTTCAATTGGAGATACGCTTGCAGATCCTGCTAATCCACATGCCCTTGAACCAATAGTTGTTGATGATCCTGCGATTAGTGCAACAATTGGAATCAATACATCACCACTTGCTGGTAGAACTCCGAAAACACCAATGATTAAAGACAAGGATAGAAAAGTTACTGCGCGTCAGGTTAAGGATCGTCTAGATCGCGAACTTATAGGAAATGTTTCACTACGAGTTTTGCCTACCAATCGTCCAGATACTTGGGAAGTTCAGGCACGTGGAGAGTTAGCACTTGCCATTTTGGTGGAGCAGATGCGGCGCGAAGGCTTTGAGTTGACAGTTGGTAAACCGCAAGTTGTTACAAAACTTGTTGATAAAAAAATTCACGAACCGTTTGAAATTGCCACAATTGATATTCCAGAAGAGTTTATGGGCGAAATTACACAACTTATGGCTGCTCGTAAAGGTGAGATGTTGCACATGATGAATCATGGTTCTGGTTGGATCCGCTTAGAATTCTCTGTACCAGCACGCGGACTAATTGGTTTTCGTACTCAATTTCTGACGAATACGCGTGGAACTGGAATTATTGCAAGTATTTCAGATGGATATAGACCTTGGGCGGGGAATATAGAAACGCGCACAGTTGGGTCGTTGGTTGCAGATCGTTCAGGGGTAGCGACACCATTTGCGATGGTTAAACTTCAAGAGCGTGGTAAATTCTTCATTGAACCAACACAGGAAGTTTATGAGGGAATGGTTGTTGGACAAAACTCGCGCAATGAGGATATGGTAGTTAATATAACCAAGGAGAAACAACTGACAAATATGCGTTCTGCAACTGCAGATATCGCTGAATCTATGTCACCACCGCTTAAATTGACACTTGAAGAAAGCCTAGAGTTTGCAGCAGAAGATGAGTGCGTTGAAGTAACACCAGAGTTTGTACGCATTCGAAAAGTAATTCTAAACAATGACCAACGCGCAAGGGAGCAAAGTCGTGCGAAAAAGTCCACCTAGTAGTCAAAGAAATGGTAGTTTTTCATTTTTTCTAGGCATACTTATAACTGTTCTTAGTGCAGTTGTTGTTGGAGTTGCGAGCGTTTTTTTGCATAGAATAGGGATTAACTCGGTTGTTCCATATGGCTTTATTATCGCAGTTGCACTTTTATTTTCAGCAGGCGTTCAAATTCGCTACTACTTTAATGAACTTTCGGTGTATATTTTTGCCATTATATGTTCATTAACAGTTTACTACTTGGCAACACTTACAACTGGCGATATTCTCGTACTTGGCGGTAAAATTCCAGGTGAAAAACCATGGGCAGGATATTTAGGCTGGGGAATAATTATTGGTGCATTCGTTTTACCATTTCTTGCTACGCTTCTGCCTGAGAGGTGGTTGTCCGCAAAAAATAGCACAAAATTACTCAATAGCAACGACAGCGAAATTAACTTCCTGTATGATATAGTTGAACATACTGATTTAATGCTCAAAAAAGCTCTGATGTCCAATGAACTTGCAGTTGAAATTAAAGATGACCAAACTCCAGTGACGAGATATGATAAAGAAGTTGAGAAGTATATCCGTTCTCGGATTAAACAGAAGTTTCCAGATGATTTAATTTTGGGCGAGGAGTTTACAAGTGCAGATGATGATTTAGGCAAGAAGTTGGACAAAGAAGGCAAAAGGCGCAGATGGATAATTGACCCAATAGATGGAACTAAAAATTTCGTGCGGAAAGTTCCTGTTTTTGCAACACTTATTGCACTTGAGGAGTTGGACACCGCAACGGGAATTCAAAAACCAGTTAAATCAATTATTTCAGCACCTGCTCTCTCAGCGCGCTGGTGGGCAAGCAAAGAAATGGGAGCATGGAAATTAAATAGAGCAATTAGTAAAGAACCAGTACGCATTAGTACTTCTAATACGCAAAATGTTGAAAATGCATTTTTAAGTATTTCAAGTGCAGGTGGATGGATAAATTCCGTACCTAAATACACGAAATTCTTTGAAGAACTCTCCAAGAAGAGTGCTCGTACACGTGGTTTTGGTGATTTCTACTCATATATGCTGCTTGCTCAAGGAAGTGTTGATATTGCAACTGAACCAGATCTTGAACTTTATGATATTGCAGCACTTATTCCAATAGTTGAGAATGCAGGTGGTGTTTTTCGGGATGTTGAAGGTAATTCTTGGATAGATGCAAGTGGTATAAAATCTGCAAGAGTTTCTGCGAATTCTAAACTAGATAAACAACTTGGGGAGTTTTATGAATACGCGTGAACTTGATGAACTTCGTATTTTAATAGATGAAGTTGATGACCAGATTCTGAGTTTGCTTGCGCGCAGATTTGCATTAACAACGGAAGTTGGATACTATAAGGCGCAAAATAATCTTGAGCCATTAAATACTACTCGTGAGGCAAAACAGTATAAAAGATTGGAGAAACTTGCAGAAAAATATGGACTTCCCGCTGGAATTGAAAAGGATGTATTTAGGATAATTATGCAATATTCAAAACAGTGGCATACAATCATCAAGAAAGGTTGGTAAGCAGAAAATTACAAATTTACCAGAAAAACTCGGTCTTCAATTTCAAGAACTTATTGTGGAATTTTACAATTCTACTCTTGTTGATGTTTCAGCAGAGTCTATTGCAGATAGTTTGGAGTCGTATTTTGAGGAGTTGACTAATTGTATCATGGGTGGTAAGTTAACGCGGACTATGAAGTTCCTGAATTATGCAGATGTTGATGAATCTAATTTGAAGGATATGCATGTATGCTTTTGCGCCGCACTTGAATTTTTCCAAACTGCAATGCTTATACATGATGATATAATTGACCAAGATGTTATGCGAAGAGGACGAATAGCAAGTCATATTGCATTAGGCAAGAATGAGGCACTATTACTTGGTGATTTTGTACTGTCTGCTTCCTCTTGGTGTTTTTCTAAGGCACAAATGCTTGCAGAAGTTGATGGTATACCTTGTTCAACGCGCATGAAACTTTCCGAGATCTGGTTTAAAATGCACCGTGATGTAATTCTTGGGCAGGTTTTGGACACTAGATTGGTCAATACGCCCGCAAATGAACTGTTCTTGGATGAAACTGCGCAGCAAAAGATGGCTGGAAATGCGCAGGCGGTTGTTTTTATGAAGACAGCGAGTTATACAACTGTTGCACCTGCACTTTTGGGGTTTTGGCTAAGTGGCGAGGTTGATGCATCTGCAGAAGCTAAAATCTGGCAGTTGGAAATGCAAAAAGGTGTAGAGTTTCAACGGGACAATGACTTAAAAGATCTGGAGAAGGATATTCAGGCTGGTAAAATTTCTGCGCTAATAGTTGAACTACTGGAAAAGTTGCCAAAATCAGAACAAGCGCATTTAGATGTAGTAACAAAAGGTAAGTGTATAAAATCAAGCGAAGTTGATGAGTTAAGAGATTTCATAAAAAGGAGAAGTTAATGTTATACCATGTACTCACGAAAACTATTGGATTATTTGCACGGTTGTACTTCAGGGCATTCACTAAAAACCGCTGTAATATACCAAAAAAAGGTGCAGCAATTCTAGCATCAAATCACTTGGCAGTTATTGACTCGTTTGTCTTACCGATTGTTGTGTGGAGAAAAATTTGGTTTATTGGTAAAAAAGAATACTTCAGAAATGACACTATCAAAAACAAGTTGATTAAGTTTTTCTTCACAAGCGTATCAGTATACCCAGTGGACAGAAATGGTGGTAAAGCTGCTGAAGAGGCACTAAATGTTGGCAGAAATGCACTAGATTCTGGGAATCTCTTTGGCATTTACCCTGAGGGAACCCGCTCCCCTGATGGGCATTTGTATAAAGGAAGAACTGGAATCTCCAAACTTGCTCTTGAAAAGCGAGTTCCAGTTATTCCAGTTGCTATGATTGGAACTAGAGAAGCACAAAAACCTGGTCAAAGTATAGCCTATCCGAAAAAATGTGGTGCAGTTTTTGGCGAGCCGTTGCATTTTGACGAGTTTTATGATTCCTACGCACAAGCAGTTGCAGATAACCGTGATCAAGATGTTTACAAGATGATTCGTTATGCAGCAGATGAAATTATGCGAGGTATTTGGAAGGTCAGTGATCAAACATATGTGGATATATACGCAACTGATGCGAAGAAGTTGATTGAAACAGGTATTGATATTGAAGAGTATGCGCTCAAAAACAATATACAGATTCAAAGGAAACAGTAAAATACAAGAACTTTTGTCTTATTCGCCTTTTTCTTATTTTCTTCAATAAGATGCAAGATTCATAGAAAATAAGAAAATCCTAATACCATATTATTCATCTACTTTTTTCTGTAGAGTGTATAAAATCTACTTATAAAAAGAACCCACAATGGAGATATTGCAAATAAACGATACACAAATCTAAAAATTTCATTATCTTTTGGCAAGAAAAAATCATATGTCATGCAGTATATTGACATTAGTCCTACTACTATTAGCGCTACTTGGTGAATGTCAAACCGCTTTTTCATAATTGTCTCTCCTATTCTTTACCATCTTCATCTTTCCTTTTGAACAGATAAAAGTACCCCAAAAGCTTTTTGACCTCTGGGGCACTTTCTAGTTATTTAAGGTAACTTATTCTGCAGTAATCCATAGTTCTACAGTTTCTGTTCCTGAGATGTGAGATCCGAAATAAAAAAGTGCTGTATCAAAGCTAAAATCAGTCAATTTAATAATATGTTGATTATTATCTGCAATATCCTTAAACCCAGCTTCAATCACTGACGGTGCTGGACCGCCACTACCAAGAATACCTCCATTGTTCTCAAAATCATCCATGGCCTTCCTGTTAAAAATCGTAGCATCAGGAGTATAATTACCATTAATTTTTCTTACATGAAGATAGTAATTTACTCCCGATTGCAAATTGAACTTATAGTCATTAAGCCGTAAGTTTCCTGTGGGAGAGTATTTATACTCCAAGGACCCGACACGCCCAGCTGGATCATAGTAAAGTCCGAAATCGTTACTAAAAAATCCGAATTTTATTTGTGCAACTGCATAACTTCCAAGTATATAGTTAGGATCCTCTTTTAGTTTATTAAAAGCTAGTTCTGATTCTGGCAAACTACCAAAATTATACTTAATTCCTGCTGGAGTTGAGAGATTCCGATTGTTGTCGCAAGTTAATTTTTGCGAGCTAGAAATCCATAGTTCTACAGTTTCTATTCCTAAGATGTGAGATCCAAAACCAAAAAATGCTGTATTAGGATTAAAATCAGTCAATTTAATAACACGCTCATATTTATCTGGAATATTCGTAAATCCTTGTGTAGAACCATTACTGAGAATCCTAGCCTCAGGAGTATACTCACCATTCATTTTTCTTACATGAAGATAGTAATTTACTCCCGATTGCAAATTGAACTTATAGTCATTAAGCCGTAAGTTTCCTCCAGCAACATAGAAATGCCCCAATTGCTCGTTATGCCCAGCTGGATCATAGTAAAGTCCAAAATCGTTAGTAAAAGTTCCGAATTTCATTTGTGCAATGGCGTAACTACCTCGTATATAGTTAGGATCCGTTTTGAGGGTATTGTAATCTGTTAGTTCTGGCAAATTACTAGAATCATACTTAATTCCTTTTGCAGGTTTGAGCCCCCAATCATAAACTGGATCAGCTTTATATGCATTTGGAGTGGTAGAAATCCATGCTTCTATAGTTTCTATTCCTGAGGTGTGAGCTTCGAAATCAAAAGAAATATAATTAAAGTTAGATTCAGTTATTCGAAGAACATGATCATTATCATCTATTATGCCGTAAATTCCTTGATCCTGTTTTGGATTTGCGCTCGAACTTTTCACCGGAATCCTAACATCAGGAGTATACTCACCATTAATTTTTCTTACATGAAGATAGTAATTTACTCCCGCTTGCAAATTGAACTTATAGTCATAAAGCCATAATTCCCCCATAGGGAAATAATTGTAATTCAACTGCTCGCTATGCCCAGCTGGATCATAGTAAAGTCCGCAATCGTTACTCAAAAGTCCGAATTTCATTTGTGCAACGACATAACTTCCTGGCATATAGCTAGGGTCAGCTTCGAGAGTATTGCAATCTGTTAGTTCTGGCAAATTACTAGAATCATACTCAATTCCTTTTGCCACCTGTAGATCACAAGGAGCTATAATTGGATCTGAACTTCCTCCTGCTCCAGGATTTACAGTTCCGCCTGTTCCTGAATCTGGCACACCTGAATTTACAACTTTCGCTGTGAGCCATAATTCAATTCCTGCAGGATAATCAAACTTTCTTAATCTTGAGAAATCAATTTCGTAATTAGCATCTTCTACAAAATTAAAATCAGGAAAATCCTCAGAACTATAAAATTTATAAAAGTCTTCATCAGAAATAATGTTATCAGCTGGATTATATACATGTTCATCATTATCGTTAAAATTAACTAATGTGCCTAGTGCATATTTATCTCGCACACCAGCAATAAATGGATCAGATTCACCAAGAGGAAAGTCTTTTGAAACACTAACTCTCTTTGCATGTAACTGGTATTTATACTCTTGACCGTTTTTATCTAGTAGATAAGGGTTATTATTAAAGATATTTTGTATTATGAGCCACCCATTATCAAAATGCTTGACTTCTGGAGTTTTTGTATGTCCTGTTGAATCATAAGCTACACCAAAATTATAAAACTTATCATCAAAATATGAATTTCTTTCATTTGCAGCATATATAAAAGTACCTGGAATATAGTTTACATCATTCTTAAGTTTTGAAAAGTCATCATCAAAAGCATTTTGACTGTTATTGATGTCCGTACCAAGTATACCTCTATTCTCTATTGTTTTTAATTTCCAGTCATGAGTGGTGTCATTGTAAAATGGATTGGGCGATGCAGTATTTGTAGCTTGTGCATGTAGTGGTTCCAATGACACTCCAAACCATACTCCAAATAAACCAACTACTAAAGAGAAAAGAGAAACCGTAGAAATTACTTTCTTTAGAATCCAATGTATATAGTGTACATTCTTGCGTTTTATTTCCATAACAAAACTCCTTTATATTACCATCTTATAACCTGTGGTGGAAATCCCACAGCTAACTATTACATGTATTATATCGCTCTAGTTCATGCCTGTCAAGCGTTGAACGTAATTAAACGTTGCAAATTTTAGCCTATACGTTGCTATACGTTGCAAAAGAGCGTTGAACGTTTCTGAGCGTTGCAAATTTTGAAAAACTTGCATAAGTATATACTCGCGAAAAGTACACATGCAGTAGTTGGAAACAAAAACACCCTCCTTTTATAAAGAAGGGCATTTCACATATTAAGGTACTCGTTGCTTCATTTACGTTGTTGTCTTGCTGAGCTTCTTCTTTGCTTTTCGCCTTTTTCGCTGATTTTCCCACATTTTTTGCATAAGTACGGCTGCTAATAAAATGCCAAAAAGAATTGCTGCTTTTTCTATTAGGTTTCCAGTTACAATAGCACAAAATGTAAAAAATGATAGAAGCGTCGAAAATGCTACAAATCTTTCTAAATCTCTTCTTTTCATTATTGCCCTCCAGTAATCCGCATACTAAATTTTACTATTCTGTTTTTTGCATCTACCATATTTTTCTCCTAACTACTAAATACATCGGCTGGTATTTCACATTGTAGAATATGTTACATTATTATCCTTATAACAAGTGCAACGAACAAAAACACAGTGCTAAATACAAGCACAATCTTTAATCGCTTTATTTTTTTGTCTAATTCTTCCATATTTACTGCCGCCCCCAACCGTTAAGCCAAACACCTGGTGTATATGTGAGAACAACCCAAAAGCCGTCTTGAATATTCCAACAATCTCCAAAAATCTTACCAAGTAATAGATCTGCAATTGCCGTCACTGGTGCACCTGCCACTGAAGCTATACCTGCTGTATGCAAAAGAACTGCAATCCCAGCAACAGTCGTGAGACATGCAGCTCTTAGAATATCTGCTGAGATATGAATTTCTAAACCACATGATGAATCATCGCACCATCTTCTAACAAATGTATCTCCTGCACTTAATGGCACTATATTAGTTGAACCATCTCGCATAGTTTTTACTCCAAAATATACAGTGTCACTATCTGCACTAGTTTTTTGAAAATCTGCAAACTTTTGAACGTTTAAGTGAACATTATTTGGTAATTGTTCGTCCACTTTTTCTTGTGCAAGCTCGACTAGGTGCGTTTTTGAATTTTCGGTTTCTACTTGAAGAACTGAAAAATTATTAACTTCATCTAATTCTTCTCCATAAGCACGACTATAAGAACTTATTCCTGTTTGAATTATGGACAACCATATACCGAGCGAAAAAGCAACAATTGCGACTATATAACGCTTAAGCTTTTTAATCTCTTGCTGCTTATTATTTACTATATTCAGTTCTAAGTCATTTGCATCTACCATATTCTTCTCCTAACTACTAAATACATCGGCTGGTATTTGCACATGTGCAAATACCACATAAGCAAACTGCTTGCTCATATATATTCTAGTATACCAACAAAATGCATGTTTTTCTTGTTTCTTGTGTAGTTTTTCGTTGCAAATTTCGTCTATATGTTGCTAAGCGTTGCAAAAAGGTGTTGAACGTTGCTAAGTGTTGCTAATTTACTGGTTGAT
>JAIRWY010000017.1 GCA_031268675.1 Candidatus Ancillula glyptotermitis
TCTTGTATTATCCATTTTCATGATGTCATACCCCTATGGTATAATATACAAGAAGACCGTGCGCCCGAAAAAAAGCGCCCCAAAAACAAACAAACAATATGCAAATAAAAATAAAAACAAACAAAAAAAACAACACGCAGAAAACACGCAAACAAACAAAAAACAGAAACAAACAACAACAGCATAATTTACGTGGTATTTTAAACGGTACTTTAATGTGTGTGTTATACACAGGTACACAAATAAGAAGGCGTATTCATGCAAAAAATCACACTGCTAAACCACTAGTGCAGATATTACACACGCGCAGAAGTTGTGTGATTTGCAAAATAAATCACTCCTTTAACCAATCTGCTATTATCTACACTTCTTGATGAGCAAAGCAGACTGAGTGATTGCAAAACACATGTGCGCAGAAGCAGCGTGATTTTCATAAATCACGCTACCAAACTGCTGGTACTGCCATATTACATGCGCGCAGAAATAGACCGCGTGATTTATTTCATAAATCACACTATTTAACCACTTGAGCAAGCAAACACATGCTCAAGCAGAAACCGTGTAATGCAAAAAATTGCATTACACCGCTAAACTGCGAGTTGTGGGACATCTGAGCACAAAGCAGACCGCGTGATTTCCTAAAGCAAATCACGCTCTACTTCTGATGCGTATCCAGCTTCTTGACAAGTTAGAAGAATATGTGGTATAATACACACATGAAGTTTAAGTCCATTAACGATGCTGTTCAAGGATTAAGGCATACTCGTCAATATCTTGGTGGTTTGTTTGTTCTGTTTTCTTCGCTCGCATTGTTTGCTAGTTTTATGCTATCTATTGAGACGCTCTATGAAGCTCGGCATCCAGGTGAGAAGCTTATATGTGATATAAATGCAGTACTTTCCTGTTCAACGGTTGCTGCATCTAATCAGGCTGAGATTATTGGAAAGATTATTCCATTTTTTGGTGGACTTACTATTCCTAATGCATTTTTTGGTATGATATTTGAAACAGTTTTTGTAACAATTGGTGTTTTACTAATTTCAAATGCTAGATTACCAAAGTGGTTTATGACAGCAAGTCAAATTGGCAACTTTATGGCATTGATTTTTGCATATTGGCTTTTTTACCAGAGTTCGTTCGTAATAGGTGCACTTTGCCCTTGGTGTATGCTTCTCATGTTCTCTACAACGTTCCAGTTCTTTACGCAACTACATTTTAATATTCTTGATGAAAAACTTGCAATAGGACCAAAGGTACAAAAATGGGCAACGCATTTTGTTTCTGCTGGATTTGAAGCAATGCTGGTAATTCTAATAGTTCTTATTTTGGTTGCAATTGTCATTTTGAAGTACAACCAGCGCCTGTTTATATGAAGTACGATCTAGTTCAAGATAATATCAAAATGCTCTATTTGGCATCACCGCGCGGTTTTTGTGCTGGTGTTTCACGTGCTGTGTCAATCGTTGAACTTGCTATTGAGCGGTTTGGTACACCGATTTTTGTACGCAAAGAAATTGTGCATAATGCATGTGTTGTTCGTGAGTTGACTAAGCGAGGTGTGGTTTTTGTTAATGAACTAGATGATATTAAGAAGTACAACCTCGATGCAGATATACAACCAACTGTAATATTTTCTGCACATGGAGTTAGTCCTGAAGTTTTTAAGGTAGCAGAGTATATGGACTTGCGCATTGTTGATGCAACTTGTCCACTTGTTGAGCGCGTGCATAAACGAGCGAAGAAATATGCAGAAGATGGATATAACATCCTGCTCATTGGGCATAAGGAACATGAAGAGGTTCAAGGAACACTTGGTGTGATCAACTCTGCTTGCGGAAAAGTGCAGGTAATTGAACGAATTGAAGATATAAGAAACCTTGAGCTTGCAAATCCTTGTAAATGGTTGAGCCAAACCACGATTTCTTATTCTGATACTCTTGAAATTGTGCATGCTTTAACACAGAAGTTCCCATTTTTAGATGGAAGTGCAGGTTTAGACATCTGTTATGCGACTACTAACCGCCAAAAGGCCACATATGAGCTTGTAAAAACGGTAGGTAAAAACGGTGTAGTACTTGTTGTTGGTTCAAAGAATTCGTCAAATACACTGAGATTGGTTGAGAATGCAGCACATTTAGGTGTGAATGCACTTCGTTTAGAAGATGCAGATGCAATTGATTCAAAGTTGATCAAAACACTTGCAGATGCTAAGAATATCGGAATTACTTCAGGTGCATCAGTTCCAGAGCATTTAGTTGAGGAAATTGTACAAAAAATAGTAGATAAATTTCCAAATGTGAAGGCGCAAACTATAACTACAACTGTGGAAAATACGCATTTTGCATTACCAAAAAGTTTGCAGCAGTAGTTTTATTTTCTACTATTGCAAATTATACTTTCTACTTCATACTACCTAAATTTTTTTTAATTTCACATTCTACTTGACAAGCGGGGGGGGGGGGGTGATATAATATATAAGAAAATTCATTTAAAAACATTAAGGAGATGATAAATATGGATATTAAAAAAACATTGTTACGCTCAGTTGGTGCGTTATCTGCCGTTGGTTTAGCGGTGGTCGGTACGACTATAGTTACTGGTATTACCCCTGACAAAGCATATGCTTTTGCTAGCAGTAATACTAGCTTATATGTTGAGGGATCAGCATATGATCATTATGAAAAAACTGGGTTAGTGACAACTAATGACGATCATTATGCTAGTTCAGCTCAAGACGGGAACGGTCATGTTCGTTTTGGTGATACTAACACTGGACAAGCTTTTTGTACTGAAGGCAATGCCTCTGATCTAACTAAGGTAAATAACGGATTTACTATTGACATTAAGCTCTATAAGGCAGGGACTGATAAAACTGGCGTAAACAAAATACTAGAAGTAAGTGGAACATCAGCAAATAATACCCTAAAGTTAAGTAACACTAGTTTTGAAAGTACTCAGTATATTCAAGTTTTGTGCCGTTCTAACTCTTACAAAACTACTGATGGAGAAGGACTTGATCTAAAGTTTGTCAACGTTCCAGGTCTTAAAAGTTTAGAAAATAGCAGTAGTTATCCAGTAACTGTTACAATTGGAAATAGTACAGGAACACAATCAAATGATGCAAATATTACTGTTCATATTATTCCAACACCTTTGACTTTGCCAGCCGAAGGCGCGTCAGTGAATTTAATTGCTGGCGAAACAAGGACTATAAGTTCGTTATCTGGCTATACTGGAGTAACTTCAAGTAATAAAAATGTGGAAGCAGCTTTTGCTGATAGTACTCTAACACTTAAGGGAGTAAGCACTGGCGTTTCTACCATTACTCTTGTTGGATCTAGTCCTCTGAGTTTCAAAGTTTATGTTCATCGTGGATACGAAATTCCAACAGTTGACCTAAGCAAGGTAGTTCTTGATGATTCTGCTGAAGATAAGCAGTTCAAAACAGAAATTACTGACTTGTTCAATAAATCTATTACAACTGGTGTACATGGAGAAGATGGTAAAGTATACTACTACGGTGACCATTATCTAACTCGTGGACAACTGGCAGCGTTCTTGTATCGTGCAGCTGGAAGTCCTGCAGTTTCTGCTGCTGATTTAGATGATAACTTTGCAGATTCTAAAGGAACTCAATTTGCTAAGGAGATTGCATGGTTGAAGGCTTTTGGAGTCGCAACTGGTGTTGATGGAAAGTATTTTCCAAATGCGGATATAAAGCGAGGAGAACTTGCAAAGCTAATCGTCAATGCACTTTCACTAGCGCAAATAAAGACTGCTGGTGAAGAAGCTCATTTTACTGATGTTGCATCTTCTAATCAGTTTTTTAATGCAATACAGTTATTGCAAGAACTAAAGATTGTTAATGGAGTTGATGGAAAGTTCTATCCAGATAATAATATTACTCGCGGTCAAGTGGCAAAAATCATTTCTAAAGCACTTCATGTAATAGAAAATGATGGTGCTATTCCTGTAACTGCAACAGAGTAAAAATATACTAGTTTAATAACGTTTAGTTATATTTTGTTAAGTGCAGGAGGCGTAATGTTTCCTGCACTTTTTTTATTTTTTATTCCTCTGCTTTCATGTTTGGAGAATGATTACTTGAGGATTATAATTTGAATACGAGAATAAATGCACGAAATGGAATAAAATGTGACGAATATGTGTTAAGCAAGTGTGGTAGATATTTCAAAAACAAGTACAGAAAAGAAAACTCTAGTTAAGAGTGAAGTAATTGGCGCGGGAAAAACAGCGCTAAAAGTGGGTACTGCATCAAAACGTGCAAGTACTAAAGTAGAAAAAAAGGCAACCGTTACGGCTACTACAACTGCTAAAAAAAGTGTTGTAGTTACTGCAACACCAGCTAAAAAGGCTAAAACTGCACAGGCAGTTGATGAAAAATCTGAACTTCAAGAAATAGAACAGGTAAAATCTACTTCTGCATCAAAAAACGAGGAAAATTTTGATTCAACTTCTACAGATGCAGCAGCTCCAGACTTTAGCGATATGGGGGAGATTCAGAAACTTGAGAAGGACCTGCTTTATGACACCAATATTCGTCCCACATATGATGATGATTTTTCAGATTCGTTCATGACTAGTGATCCAGTTCGTGATTATCTGCGCCAGATTGGACAAATTGCATTATTATCACATGAACAGGAAAAAGATATTGCTAAAAGAATTGAACTTGGTCTTTATGCTGAGCACAAGTTGGAGACTGTGAGCGATGAATATGATGAAATAGACCTCAAGAACCTTAAATATCTAGTTGAAGATGGAAAACGCTCAAAGGATCATCTTGTTGAGGCAAATTTGAGGTTGGTGGTTTCGCTCGCAAAAAGATTTTCAGGTAGAGGTATGCGATTTCAGGATTTGATTCAGGAGGGTAATATTGGGTTGATTCGTGCAGTTGAGAAGTATGATTATTCAAAGTCATTTCGTTTTTCAACATATGCAACTTGGTGGATTCGCCAATCAATTACTAGGTCTATTGCAGATCAAGGGCGTACAATTCGTATTCCAGTTCATATGGTTGAAGTTATAAACCGTCTGGCAAAAGTACAGAAGAAGTTAACTGCTGAATTAGGCAGAACTCCCACAAACAAGGAATTGGCAGAACAGTTTGATGTTTCAGAGCAGAGAATTTCGGAAATTCAGAAGTATAGTCGTGAACCAGCCTCAATTTATGCAACAATTGGAGAAGATGGTGATACTGAATTTGGTGATTTAATTGAAGATACTAACGCTCCAGATCAGATAGATGTTGTTTCTGAGAGGTTCATGCGTGATCAATTGCTTCGAATTATTGATACACTTTCTGAAAAGGAGCGCGAAGTTATTACTATGCGGTATGGATTAGAGGATCAGATTGCGCATACACTTGATGAAATTGGCAGGAAACTTGATGTTACTCGCGAAAGAATCAGGCAGATTGAGTCAAAAACCATGTCAAAATTACAGCATCCAAGTCGGTCACAATTACTGAAAGATTACTACGAGCGATGAAAAAGTTGAAGGCAAAAGTTAAAACAGGAGAGGAAATTCAGAAGATTGGTAAGATTCTTGCTGGTTTTCGTGATTTTGCACTTAGAGGTAATGTAATTGAGCTTGCAGTTGGTGTTGCAATTGGTGGTGCATTTACTGCGCTAGTTAATGCCCTAGTAAATAGTGTTGTAAATCCACTAGTGGCTGCATTATTTGGAAAATCTGATATGAGCGGTATTTTTATTCTGGATATTAACGGATCTAGAATTCTTTTTGGTGCATTTTTTTCAGCAGTTTTGAACTTCGTGATTATTGCTGCTGCATTGTATTTTTTTATAGTACTACCGATTAACAAATTAGTTGAAATCACGAATGCAAGATCCGATGCAGAAGAAGCTGAAAAAGTAGTAGTTACTGAGGACAGTGCTAGTGAAGAAGACTTACTGCGAGAAATTAGGGACTTGCTAAAAGCACAGAGTCCGAAGAAGTTGATTAAACAGCCCTTGCATAAATAAAACTTAAATTTTTATTAAACTTTTATTAAACTTTGCTATATGTCTTGACAACTAGTGGTGAGGGTGCTACAATAGAACTTGTAAAAATTAATTTAATTAGTAAGGAGTTATAAGTTATGAACAAAAAACTAACAATCAAGCGCACTTTTGGCGTTATTTTCTCTACCGCCTTAGCGCTCGTGATAAGTATTATTACTGTCCAAGTACCTATTGCGCATGCATCAAATGTTTTAGCTATAGACACACTAACAATAAGTGGTGACGCATATGAATCTTATGCTGAAACAGGTTTAGTAAGTACTACTGATGCTGGTAGTCCAGACTTTGGAAGCGCTGATGTAAAGGCTCATCTATGTGATGCTAATGCTCCAAAAGCAGGTTTAACTATGGCTCTTAAGATACACAAGACAAATAGTGAAATGAGTGCTGTAGAGCTAGAAACTACAGGAACTACTAAAGATGGTAAACTTAATCTTAAATCTTCGCACTGGACAGATAATAAATCTCTTAAACTTATTTGTAACGGTGGTGATACTGCGAAACTTGGATTCATCAATGTACCAGGAATTGACAGTTTTACGGATGAAAATGCACATTATACAGAAATTACTTTAAGAGCTGGTGGATCAGAAGAAAATTTTATAGCAGGTTTTCAGGTAAATCTAGTTCCGAACAATAGTCTTCCAGAGAATAAAATAATTCATATAGTTAAAGGTAGTACTAGAACTTTTTTTACAAGCTGGGTGAATGTGCTTATTGGAAACCAAATACATGCTCTTGCTTCAATTGACTCGGGTACAGTTACTGTTACAGGACTAGAACCTGGCGCAACAATTATGCCACTCGATGATGGTCAGGGCGATCAAGCAGACTACACAGTTATTGTACGTGCTCCTTCAACAACTCCAACAGTTGATTTCACAAAAGTAGAACTTTCTGCAACTGGTGAAGATGCAAACTTCAAACAGGAAATTGAAACATTGTTTGAGCGCAATATAACAACTGGAGTAGAAGTTGATGGTAAACTTCACTATTTTGGAGACCACAACATCACTCGTGGACAACTGGCAGCATTCTTGTATCGTGCAGCTGGTTCGCCTGCGGTCACTGAGGCTAAACTAGAGGCTAACTTTGAAGATTCTAAAGGTACTCAGTTTGAAAATGCGATTGCATGGTTGAAGTATTACGAATTTGCAACTGGAGTTGATGGTCATTTCTATCCAGATGCACATATTAAGCGAAGTGAAGTTGCTAAATTGGTTGCAAATGCTTTAAATAGCAAAGTACTAGATAAGACAGAAAATACTGATAACTTTACTGATGTTGCTGATGTTGATGAAGATACAAGTAAAGCGATCTTAACGCTTAAGAATCTAGGAGTTATTTCAGGAGTTGATGGTAAATTCTTCCCACACAATGAGATTACTCGTGGACAAGTTGCAAAGATTATTACTAAAGCACTTAGTGCAACAGTTACTCCTTTTTCTGGATGATAAAGTATCACCATTGCTCAATATGGGTTTCTAATCGCTACAAGCATAAACTGTGTAGTTGCTTCTTGAATTCATGTTGAAGAATAGCTAAAAAATATATGAATAAAAAAAGTGGGGAGGCGATTTTGCTTCCCCTTTTTGAACTTCGTGATTATTGCTGCTGCATTGCATTTTTTTATAGTACTACCGATTAACAAATTAGTTGAAATCACGAATGCAAGAGCCAATGCAGAAGAAGCTGAAAAAGTAGGAGTTACTGAGGACAGTGCTAATGAAGAAGACTTACTGCGAGAAATTAGGGATTTGCTAAAAGCACAGAGTCCGAAGAAGTTGATTAAACAGCCCTTGCATAAATAAAACTTAAACTTTTATTAAACTTTGCTATATGCCTTGACAAGCGGGGGGGGGGGTGCTATAATAGAACTTGTAAAAGTTAATTTATTAGAAGGAGATGTAAGTTATGAATAAAAAGCTGACATTTAAACGCCCCTTTGGCGTTGTTTTTGGAACTGCATTAGCACTAACGTTAAGTGTTGTTGTTTTTCCAGTTTCTATTGCGCGTGCAGATGATCTAGGTACAGCCACACTAACAATAAGTGGTGACGCATATGAATCTTATGCTAAAACAGGTTTAGTTAATACTGATAATACTGATAATATCAGTCTTGGAAACGGTACTACAAAGGAACACCTATGTACATCTAATGCTCCAAAAGCAGGTTTAACTATAGATCTTAAGATACACAAAGGAACAGAATCTACGAGTGGTGTAGAGCTAGAAACTACAGGAACTACTGTAGGTAGTGAACTTAATCTTAAGTCTTCGCACTGGACAGAGAACCAATCTCTTAAACTTCTTTGCAGTGGTGAAGTTGCGCAGCTTCAATTCATCAATGTACCAGGAATTGGTAGCTTTACAAGTGCAGATGGATACTATACAGAAATTACTCTAAAAGTAGCTGGCGCAGAAAACGAAACTCATACAGCATTATTTAAGGTAGCTCTAAATCCTAGCAGTACTCTTCCAACGGATAAAATAATTCATGTAGTCCAGGGTACTGGTACTCATAGAACATTTTCTGTAACATCTGGAGATACAGTGTCTGTTGCAAACCAAATATATGCTCTTGCTTCAATTGACTCGGGTACACTTACAGTTACTGGCAATGAACCTGGTGCAACAGTTTTGGCACTTACTTCTGGTAGTGCAACAACAGACTACACAGTTATTGTACGTGCTCCTTCAACAACTCCAACAGTTGATTTCACAAAAGTAGAACTTTCTGCAACTGGTGACGATGCAAACTTCAAACAGGAAATTGAAACAGTGTTTGAGCGCAATATAACAACTGGAGTAGAAGTTGATGGTAAACTTCACTATTTTGGAGACCACAACATCACTCGTGGACAACTGGCAGCATTCTTGTATCGTGCAGCTGGAAGTCCTGCAGTTTCTAGTACTGATTTAGATGCTAACTTTGCAGATTCTAAAGGTACTCAGTTTGAAAATGCGATTGCATGGTTGAGGGCTTCTGGATTTGCAACTGGAGTTGATGGTCATTTCTATCCAGATGCACATATTAAGCGAAGTGAAGTTGCTAAATTGGTTGCAAATGCTTTAAATAGCAAAGTACTAGATGAGACAGAAAATACTAACAACTTTTCTGATATTGCTGGTGATGACACAGTTACAAATACAGCGATCTTAACGCTTAAGAATCTAGGAGTTATTTCAGGAGTTGATGGTAAATTCTTCCCACACAATGAAATTACTCGTGGACAAGTAGCAAAGATTATTACTAAAGCACTTAGTGCAACAGTTACTAAATCTGTTGTTACTGATACAGTTATTTTCTAATACGAGAAGGATATACTACGAAACAAACGGGGCAATTTATTGTCCCGTTTGTTTTTTGTTATAAGCGGGGTTTTGCATTTGCAAAACGCAAAATATATAACTGTTTCTGGCATTTTGAGTACCGTACTCTTAATACAAATGTAGTTAATCTTCAAGTAGATTCCATGTGTGCTATAATACATCACAAAACGAAAGGAAGAAAATTGAAGAAAATTGATTATAAAGTTACTGATTCGGTTGGAATTCATGCAAGACCAGCTGGAAGACTAGTCAAAATAACTAGCAAGTTTGAATCAGAAGTTGTTATTAAAACTGATACAAAAAGTGCTGATGCAAAAAAGATCTTGGCGATTATGGCGCTTGGTGTAAAATTTGGTGAAAATATCAGCATAATTATTTCTGGACCTGATGAAAATACAGCATTTGATGAAATTAGTGTATTTTTGAGGGAAAATCTATGAGTGAAGTTATTATAGTAGATGATGAGGCAGAAGCATCAAAAATAGTTAGCGATTTACTAGTAAAAAGTATTATAAAGAACCCAGAGTTAGTTCTTGGTTTGGCAACTGGTTCAACTCCTCTTGGTGTTTATAAGTTAGTTGCTGAGAGCATCAAGGAAAAGCATGTGGATGTATCTGGTGTTCGTGGTTTTGCGCTTGATGAATATGTGGGGTTGTCCAAAATGCACCAGGAAAGTTACCATTTTGTTATTAACTCAAATGTTACAGAGCCGATCGGTTTAACACCTGAGAATGTACATGTTCCAGATGGTGATGAGTCCACTATAGAGCAAGCAGGTGCAGAGTATGAGAAGTTGATAAAAGCATCTGGGGGAGTAGATATCCAGATTTTAGGTATTGGAACTGACGGGCATATTGGCTTTAACGAACCAGGTTCTTCACTTAGTTCCAGAACGCGGATAAAAACTTTGACTGAGCAAACTCGTTTAGATAATGCACGGTTTTTTAATGATGTTGATGAAGTTCCTCGCCACTGTATAACACAGGGTATTGGTACTATACTAGAGGCAAAACACTTGGTGTTGATGGCATTCAAGAGTACAAAGTCTAAGGCAGTTGCAGACGCGCTAGAAGGTCCAATTTCTGCATTTTGTCCAGCATCCGCGCTTCAACTACACCCACATACAACTGTGTTCATTGACCATGCTGCTGCTGCTTTGCTCAAGAATACTGACTATTACAAGTGGGTGTATAAGAACAAGCCAGATTGGCAAGGGTGGTAGTCATGATTGATATCCATTGCCATGGAGGTGCGGGAATCTCATTTGACAATGCATCTGAAGATGTTGACATTGCCTTGAATATGCATAAACTTCATGGTACTTCCAAACATTGTCTCAGTTTAATTACCGCACCTTGGAACAACCTGCTTAATAGAGTGCATGAGCTTTCGCAATTGTCGCAGAAACGAGCAGACATTCTGGGGCTGCACTTAGAAGGTCCGTTCATCTCGCCCAATGCAAAAGGTGCTCACAATGAAGAGCATCTGCTTATGCCATCAAAAATGCATATTGATGAGTTACTTGAGGTTGCTGATAACCAACTTCTGCACATTACACTTGCGCCAGAACTATTAGAGAACAATGCAATTATAAAACAACTGCGAAATGCGGGCGTAATGTGTGCAATTGGGCATACAGCATCTGATTATAATACAACACTAGATGCACTCAGGGCTGGAGCAACGCATTTGACGCATATTTTCAACACAATGCCTTCAATTCATCATCGCATGCCTGGTCCAATTATGGCTGCATATGATTATTTTCAACGAGGCAATCAGATTAGCATTGAGTTGATTTGTGACCGTATACATGTTCTAGATCCGCTAGTTCGCTTGGTGTTTGATATGTTTACGAACAAGAAAGGTGAAACAGCAGTAGTTCTTATAACTGATTCAATGAGTGCAGCGGGTATGGATGATGGTAACTATGAACTTGGTTCTTTAGCAGTTACTGTAACTAATTCAACGGCTTATTTAACTGGAACTACTACACTTGCTGGTTCAACACTCACTATGGATGTTGCTATCAAAAATGCAGTAAAAGCTGGTGTACAGGAGGAACTAGTTGAGCAAGCATCTAATTTCGTGCCGTATTGGTGTTGATTTTTGATATTGTGATGACATGCAGAAAAGAGGTATAATTATCTAAAATTTAGCATGAGAGATAGATTTAGTACTAATACTACAAAGATTTCATGAATTTTCTGTAGTATGTATACAAAAACCTGTAGTTAATATAAAGAAAAGTTCTTGTAATTTTATTTCAGACTTGAAAATGTCATAGGTTATAGTGTATAATATACCAACTTAGTAATTTATTGTCTACATATAAGGAGGATTTATGGTAGGGATTGTAAAGAAAATCCGCAAAGGTTTGGGGATTGCATTGAGTGTCACTTTGGTAGGTGTATTTTCAATTGCGGTGTCTGCATGCGGAAAATCAAATAATAGTGCAGAAAAGGGCACAAAAGATAATCCAGTCGTATTAGGCGTTGTTAAAGCCTCTGATTCACAGTGGGATATACTAAAGACTGATCTTGAAAAAGATGGAATCTATATTGAACTCAAAAACTTTACGGATTATACTTCAGAAAATCCAGCAACTGTACGTGGAGAGTTAGATATAAATGCATTCCAACATCTTGATTATCTAGCAGGTTATAATAATGATAGTCATGAAACACTTGTGCCAATTGGTGCAAAAGCGATATTCCCAATTGGTTTCTATGCTAATCCAAACGGAAGTGTAAAAGCTGTTTCTGATATACATGAGGGTGCGCATATAGTAGTTCCAAATGATGAGACTAATGGCAACCGTGCATTACTTCTATTAGAGGAACTTGGACTTATTAAGCTTACCAACAAGAAGGGTACTTATTCAACTGTTCAAGATATTGATAAAACATCAAAGGTAAAAGTAACTGCAGTCGATCCTGCACAAACTGCACATTCCCTATCTGATCCTTCAATTGTTGCTGCAGTAATCAACAACGACTACACAAAGGATATCGGGCTAAAGACAACTGATGCAATCGCTCGTGAAAAATCAGATGGTGATTTCGTTAAGAGGTACACCAATGTGTGGGTTACTAGAAAAGCAGATGCAGAAAAGGAGATCTACAAGAAGATCGTAAAACATGCATCAGAAGATAAGAAGTATTTAGATGCGGTTCAAGCAGATTCCAGTGGAACTGCTGTAATTGTAACTAAATACACGGCAAAAGAACTTCAAGATATTCTGCAGAAGTTGCAGGATGAGAAGAAAGCTAATGCTTAAATAATCACGCACGGAGTTTGAGATGTCATCACAGTTAGATAATGCTAGATCTGAAAATCACGAAGTACTCATACGCTTTGATGATGTTTCTAAGGTGTTTGGCGATGTCAATGCTGTTGATGGCATTTCATTCTCCATTTTGCAAGGTGAGATATTTGGCATAATCGGGCGTTCAGGAGCTGGAAAGTCCACTTTAGTCCGCTTGATAAATGCGCTTGAAAAATTATCAGGTGGCGAAATTTATGTAGATGATGTGAAAATCACCAGTAAAACGAGGTCATCTGATTTGAAACAACTGCGGACAAATATCGGTATGATTTTTCAATCATTCAATTTATTTGGCTCCAGAACTGTGTTCAAAAATGTTGAATACCCGCTTAAACTTGCTGGTGTTGACAAGGCGCAAAGAAGAACAAGAGTATTGGAACTACTAGATTTTGTTGGACTTGCTGAAAAGGCAGATGTGTATCCTTCAAAACTGTCTGGTGGACAAAAGCAACGAGTTGGAATTGCACGTGCATTAGCAACTAATCCAAAAATTCTGCTTGCTGATGAGGCAACTTCTGCGCTTGATCCTGAAACTACGCTAGATATTTTGAAGTTACTCAAAAAAGTGAACGTGGAGTTCAAAACTACTATTGTTGTAATAACCCACACCATGAGTGTTGTAAAGTTGATATGTGATAAAGTTGCAGTTATGAATGATGGAAAAGTTGTTGAAATTGGTGAAACTTCTAAGGTGTTTGAAAATCCGCAACATGAGGTTACTAAGAATTTTATTAGTACGTTGCGCACTTTAGAAAGTGGAAAGTTGTAGTAAGTTAGGTAGTGGGAGTAATCAAAGATGGAATATGAACTTTTGGCAAACAATTACGTGAATTGGGAGAAGACATGGCCATTTCTTACTGAAGCAGTGCAAGAAACTTTAACTATGGTATCAGAAACGCTGGTTGTTGGTGGGATTTTGGGGCTTTTACTTGGAATTACACTCTGGTCACTTCGTAAGGGTTCAATACTGCAAAATACAGTTCTATATCAGATTTTGAATTTTGTCATCAACTTTATACGACCAATTCCTTTTATTATATTTCTGACTGCTGTACAACCAATTACAATTGCTGTTGTTGGAACTTCAATTGGAACAACTGCGGCAACTTTTCCGATGATTGTATTTTGTACAGTTGCGACTGCACGCCTTGTTGAGCAAGCGTTGATTACAGTTCCAAGTGGAGTAATTGAGGCAGCAACCGCAATGGGAGCATCAAAACTCCGCATAATATTTGATGTTCTATTGTCTGAGACGCTCGCGCCGCTGATTTTAAGTTATGCATTCCTATTCGTTGCAGTTATTGATATGTCTGCTATGGCTGGTACAATTGGAGGTGGTGGATTAGGAAACTACGCGATTGTTTATGGTTATCAGAAGTTCAACATTACTATAACTTGGGTGTGTGTTGGAATTATCATCGTGATTGTGCAGATTGCTCAACTTTTGGCAAACTTTTTCGCTAAGAAGGTGTTAAGCAGGTAGTATAATGAAAAAACTTGTAGATTCGCTTGTGGAATTTTTTGTGGATGGTGCAAAAGAACCATCTAAGTTTGCTTTAGGATTGGAGATTGAGCATCTGGTTGTTGACAAAACAACTGGAAAAGCGTTCGGCTATTGGGATGAAAAAACCGAGCGAGGTATAAAGCAGGTGCTAGAGAAGTTGGAGAAATACTTCACTTCAAGTTCGCGCAATCAACATGGTGATTTGCTTGGGCTTTCACGCGCAAACATCGCCTTGACGCTTGAACCTGGTGCGCAGTTTGAGACAAGTATTGGACCATTCCAGAGTGTGGATGAATTTCGGCGCGAGTATATGCAGTTCATATCTGAGGCAGGACCAATTTGTGACGAAGTTGGTGCTCAATTATTGACACTTGGATATCAGCCGAAGACTCTTGAACGAGATGTTACGATAATTCCAAAAGACAGGTATTCAATTATGGATGATTATTTGGCAAAAACTGGTAAATATGGGCATAATATGATGCGTTGTAGTGCTTCAACTCAAGTTTCAATTGACTATTCGGATGAACAAGATGCTATTAAGAAGTTGCGGATTTCGTCTGCTTTGATGCCAATTTATGCATATTATTATTCCAACAGTCCGTATTTTGAAGGTGCAGAAAACACGAATAAGATGATTAGAACGAAGCTCTGGGATGATCTAGACCCATCTAGGTGTTCGTTAATTCCGCACTTGTATGATACAGATTTTGGATTTGAGCAATATGCTATAACTGCATTGACTACGCGTTTGATGGTGGCTGATTTAACTGGTACACCTGAGGCATATGACGACAAGGAGAAGGTTCGCGAGGCATTTTCTGAAAGTGCAGTGGATATTTATCCTGATCGTGCATTAAATGAACATGAAATTCTGCACATTCTTTCCACTTACTTCTTTGATGTGCGATTGAAGAATTATATTGAACTCAGATCTGTTGACTCACTACCTTTAGATACTGCACTTGATTTTCTTGCCAATATTAAGCATAACTTCTACAATGAAGAAAAACTACAAGAATTATCCACTGCATTAGAAGGCATTGTTGAAAAGGACGTTGCTGAAGCTAAACAAGTGTTGTTGAGTGCTACTATAGAAAATCAAGGTGAAGTCCACGTATATGGAAAGCCGCTAAACTATTGGTTTAAGAAACTTGGTCTTAACGAGCTGTAAAATGCTGTTTGTAAGCCAACTAACTGTTATTATAATAGTTATACTATTGACTAAATACTAAAAGCTTTTTGTTTAGGAAGGTAGTTTTATAACCTAGACCTTCATTAAGGCTATTTATAAGCACGTGGTTTGATTTAAGGTGCTTATGTGTGTTATATACACATGTACTATGTTGAAGAGGGAAAACAGGCTTTTTTAGACTTCATGAGGTATAAGCAGAGTGGTAAATGCTATTTTTTGTATAAAATACTACTTCTCGAGGTGTTGTAGTTTAGATGCGGATGCAGTATTACTTGACATTATATGTAATGTGTGGTATAATTATAGTTGTAAGATTAAGGTTTTACACGGTGAAACATACATAGTAATTATAGATTCATATCTTAGCTTACATATTGGTTGACAACCTATCCTTTCAATTGTCATTTTGAATTAGTTTATATATTATGTATGTTTCGCAGTTATGAATTATCTGCAGGCTATATTATATAGGGTTGTTTATACAAGTTCGAGATAATCAAATACTCAGTTAACCATGTGATGGAATGAAAATTTATAGAGCATCGCGTATATCATCAACTATTTGCTCAGGTGTTAACCGATAGCGTTTCATCAAGTCATCATATGCAATTGAATCAATATGTTCACGTTTTGCTCCACGAATTAAGCACTGTATGCGACTAGTTGAGTTCTTTTGCGACGCGTAGAATGCACTTACTTTTTGTCCAAATCCACCCTCAATAATCCCATCTTCCAAAATAACAACAATTTCATGATCTGCAGGCAGTGAACTTAGGAGTTCTTCATCAAGATGGCTAATAAAACGAGGATTGATAACAGTTGGCTTTATATTCAACTTCTCTTTGATCTTCTCAGATGCTTCAAGCGCCTTCTGGAAGAATAAACCAAGTCCTATAATTGCAATGCGTGTGCCTTTTTTGACAACCTCAGACCTAACAATGAAGTTTTTGTTCGGAATTACACCTCCTGAGACTGAAACTGACTTAACTTGCTCTATTTCTTGTACCTCAACTTGTACATCACTCACATCTCTATCTTCTACTCCACTAGCATCACCTGTTGAAGTGCGCAATGCAGTTGGAAAATCTTGTTTTGCTGCCCAATTCAACATCTTTTTGCACTCTGCGGCTGAAGTCGGTGCTAAATAGACTAGATTTGCAATATTGGATAGCATAGGAATGTCGTAGATACCAACATGTGTATAATCACTTGAAGAAATCCCCGCACCAAGCACAATTAAAGTTGCTGGTGTGTCATTAAGTGTCCAGTCCTGAATTATCTGGTCGTAGGCACGTTGAATGAACGTTGAAGCTACCACAATATAGGGTTTTACACCACCTTTTGCGATTCCAGAAGCATATGCAACACCAGTACCTTCTGCAATTCCAACGTCAAGATATCGCTCAGGAACAGTTTCTTGCAATTTCCGCCCAAGCAATGGAGCACCTGGAACCACCACCACCGAATTCTTCTCTTCTAATATGTGATCAATTATAATATCAGTTGAACTAACAATAAGCGGTCGTTTCTTGTCTACCAAATTACTAGAATTCTCGCCAGTTGCTGCATTGAACGGTACATGGTAATGCCAAATTTCGGGATTTTTTTCAGCAATCGGAAAACCCAGACCTTTTTTAGTGTGAATGTGTACAACTACAGGGTGGTCAATACCTTTTACGCTTTCTAACATCTCAATCAATTTTCCAACATCATTGCCTTCTTCCAGATATGCATAGTCAAACCCCAAAAACTTGAAGATGTTATTTTCAGCTTTACCATTTGTGCGCCTGAGTTCTGCTAGACCTTTATACAAAGCACCAGAATTTGGATCAATGGACATCTCGTTGTCATTTACAATTACAATGAAATTTGAATTCAAATCACCTGCAATATTCAGCCCCTCAAACGCCTCACCTCCGCTTAGCGAACCATCTCCAATTATAGCAACCACATTTTCTACGCTACCCAAAATATCACGGCTCTTGGCTAATCCAGCTGCAAGCGAAATAGAAGTAGATGTATGCCCCATATTAAAGTGGTCGTGTTCTGATTCATCTATATTTGTGAATGCACTAATTCCCTGATCTTGGTGAAACTTCTTGAAGCCTTTGTATCGTCCAGTTAAAATCTTGTGCGGTAATGACTGGTGTGAAACATCAAAAACTAGTTTATCTACGGGCGAATTGAAGACTACATGCAATGCAACAGATAGTTCAACAATGCCCAAATTTGGTCCAATATGCCCTCCAACTTCCGCCAACTTCGCAATGAGTTCACTACGTATTTCAGCACTCAATTTCTCCAAATCGCACAACTCAAGACTTTTCAACGAACTTGGTAAGTTATGAAGTTCCTCTAACATTTTATCCATATAAATATTATACCACACCCCCTATGACATTTTCAAATCTACAGCGTTGCGTACAAAATTCCGCACACTTTTCAAGAGAAATAGGAAAGAAATGTGCAAGTAGCGCCTGTTGGTGAGTGTTTGCACATGCTAGTCACAAGTTAAATTGAGTGATTTGTGAAATAATCACTCTGCTTTTGCTTGAGTTTGCATTTTAATCATCATGCTACTATTTGCACATGTGCATATACTGGTACAATGTATAAAACGGTTGTTTATGCGGTTCTATTTCTACACCTGTGTGTACCACACATGTTAAATTAGGTGTGGGTTATACTAGTTTTTATGCGCGCATTTGCCCCACAACTTGCAGTTTAGCGGTGTGATTTATATCATAAATCACGCGGCTTCTGCGCACCTGTAATATGGCAGTACCAGCAGTTTGGTAGCGTGATTTGCTTTAGGAAATCACACCTTTTTCTTCCAGCGTGTACATTTGCTTGCGCACAAATCTAGCAGCGTAATGCAATTTTTTGCATTACACGGTTTTGCTTGTGCATGTATTTGCATCAACACGCAGGTTTATGGAGTGATTTATTTCATAAATCACTCAGTCTGCTTTGCTCATCAAGGAGTATAAATATCAGCAGGTTGACAATTGAGTGATTTTCGCAAATCACTCAGTCTGCTTTGTGCATTGAGAAGTGTAGATAATAGCAGATTGCTCAATGGAGCGGTTTTTCGCATGAATACGCCTTCTTATTTGCGTACCTGTGTATAACACACATTTCAAATTATGGTGTGGATTATGCTGTTGTTGTTTGTTGTCGTTCTGTTTACGTGTTTTTTACGTGTTGTTGTTTTTGCGTGTTTTTGTTTTTGCGTGTTTTTGTTTTCGGGCGCACGGTCTTCGTGTGTATTATACCATAGGGGTATGACATCATGAAAATGGATAATACAAGAGTACTTCATATCAACTTCATTACTATTTGCACATGTGCATATACTAGTACAATGCACAAAACGGTTGTTTACATGGTTTTATTTCTACACCTGTGTGTACCCCACACATGTTAAATTAGATGTGTATTTCCTCGCGCACAAATCTAGCAGTGTGATTTATGAAATAAATCACTCCGTTTCCCCCTAGTGCTTGTACGCGCTAGTCGCAAGTTAAATTGAGTGATTTGTTTACAAATCACTCCGTTTCCGTGCGCATGTAATATCTACACTAGTGTCAAACAGCGTAATGCAACTGCATTACACAGTCCTACATCATTTTCCTGCGCGCTCTCATAAATCCAGCACCAACCACCAACAACATCAACATAACTACAACAAGTAAACTAGCAGGAACACCAGTTTGTGCAACTGCGCCTATTGTACTTGTGTTGTTTGCACTAGGGTTTGAACCACTTGCTGGATTATCTGGTGTAGTTGGAGTTGCTGGATTAACAGGTGTTGATACTGGTTCTACTTCTACTAGTACTTGTGTTGTAAGAGCAGAATTAGATTTTAAACTAGCGGTTATTATATGAGGAGATGCATGTGGGAAGGTTACTGTGTTATCCTTTATTATGTCTGTATCTACACTTGAAGATAGATCATAATCCTCTAGTTTTGCTTCTACTGTTTTTCCATCATGAAGTTTTTCGTGTAGAATAATTGTTATAGTACCATTTTGGTTTGCATGTACCACTCCGTTTGCATCTACCCATGCACCTTGTATTTCAGATGGGTTGATGCTTATTTCTTCAGGTGTTTCAGGATCTACTTCCGTTTTGACTTGTAGTACTTGCGCTGTACCTGCTTTATGCGTGGCATTTTCTTTAGATCTTGCGAAGATATAATACTGGGTGTTTGGAGTAAGTTCTTCAAATGTTGTACCTGTTTGCCAATCTGCTTCTGTTGAAAGTTCATTAGTTGTAGATATTGCATATTCTACTTCTTGTCCTGTTTCGGACAACAAAGTTGCTGGGTTTATAATTATACTTGTGGAAGTTACATGTTGTAAAGTTGGTGCTGAAACATCAGAGCCGTTGGATTTTATAACTATTTTGTTGTTTCCTATTATAGTTGCGCCTTCTTCGTTAATTACTTGACTGGTTTCGTGCACTCCTAAAATAGCACCTTCTTTAATGTCCAGTGTTCCGCCATTTGCAACAGTTAGTGTTTTACCAG
>JAIRWY010000058.1 GCA_031268675.1 Candidatus Ancillula glyptotermitis
CTATTATATAGTTGGTTTTTCATAAATATATAACGTATCATAGTCTCAATTTTTTGGGGGCGGACATTCCGTAATATTTTTTTTAGGGCGGACATTCCGTAATATTATTCACAGTGCGGGTGTGGGTGCTTGACAAGCATAAAAAAGTGTGGTATAATGGAGGTATGGCAAATATTATGGAAATATTATGGAACCCCATACCGCAACTTATTTAAGAAATGCGGTGTGTAGGTTTTGGTCGCTTCGTTTCTTTTTGTCTGTAATATAATTCTTGATGATTCATTTTCTGTTGGTAAAATTGACGGCAAAGTTAAAGATGTTACGTTTTTGTCTCCGTACTTTCAAGGCGTCTTGATGGAAGTCATAAGTTCTGAATATGCTTGTTTACTACATCAAAATTCTATTAATCCATACACTTTGCGTCTATTTAAGAATAATTCGCAGATAGTTTGGCAAATAGTTACTTTTTCTGATGAAAGCTATAACAAGATTATTTTACCCATTCTTAAAGATAACTTTAGTTCATTTTACCTGAAGTATCTAAAAACAAATGTGGTAATTGACAAAAAAACAATTATAAAAATATCACTTGAAGAAATTTCTAATGTATTGTATAAGACGGATATAGTTGATGTTTATACAGTTGACTTTTTAACTCCAACTGCTTTTAGGTCACAAGGCCAATATGTCTTCTACCCAAATGTGCGTTTGATAATGCAAAGTTTAATTATGAAGTATGGTTATTTAGTTGATGGCGAAAAAGATGTAGAAAAAGGATTGCTTACCCAACTAGAAACTAATGTAAATATAATTGGATACAATATTAACAGTCGTTATATGCCACTTGGACAAAAGAAAATCCCTGCATTTGTTGGATCAGTTACTTTTAAGATTACTGGTACTGATTTTTTGAAGAATTATTTTGCGATGTTATTGGAATTTGGACAATATTCGGGAGTTGGAATTAAAACATCAATGGGAATGGGAATGTTTAGGAGGCGAAAAAATGGATGATAAGTTGGTAAATACTATTTATGGTTGTCTTCTTCATGACTTAGGTAAAGTAACACAAAGAGCTGAAAAATCACGCACTATGCATGGAAAACATGGCGCGCAAAAGCTAGAAGAGTGGAATATACGAGGAAAATGTCCTGTAGATGTCATTCATTCGGTGCGTTATCATATGGCCAAAGAAATGGCTGGCAGTCATGAAGTTCTAGATATGAATGCACCCGCATATATCGCGTACATTGCTGATAATATTGCTGCTGGGACAGATCGACGAGCGGATATGGATGATGAAGAAGGTAAATATGGAGAGGTTGGCTATAGAAATAGCGAAGATCGGAAGGTTTGGGACAGCGAATTGGCGCTTGCGAGTATTTTTAGCGCATTTGGTATTGAAAAAACAGATACATATTACAATCCACAGATGCTTGATGATTATGGTTCCATTAACTTTCCAGAGGAAAAAAGCAATGATTTCAACTGGGGAATTTATACTGAAATTGCACAAAAACTAGAAAAGTTTATTAAAGAACATGAATTTACTCAATATCATATTGCATCAATGCTCAACCTTTTAGAAGCAACTTGCTCTTTTGTGCCATCATCAACTAATACAACTGAAATTAATGATATATCTTTATACGATCATCTGAAATTAACTGCAGCTTTTGGCTCCGCAATTTATTACTATCTTCAAGATAAAAAAGAGAAAGATTTCAAAAGAGTACTGAAAGACAATTCAACAGATTTTTATCAAGAAAAGGCATTTTTAATGGTAAACCTTAATATTTCTGGAATACAGGACTTTATTTATACTATTGTAGATGGTGGGGCTGCTAAAACATTAAGGGCAAGAAGTTTTTACTTGGAGATGATGACCGAATACTTTATTGACAAGTTGCTAAACAATGTAGATTTATCAAGAGCAAGTTTATTGTATTCTGGTGCTGGCTCCGCATATCTAATATTTGCAAATACTGATGAGACAAAACGAAAAGTTGATGAATTTGAAATGCAGATTAATAACTTTTTGCTTGACACTTTTGGAATTTCGTTATATCTGGCAACTGCTTATTGTGAGTTTAGTGCTAAAGATATTATGATTGAGACAACGAAACTTGAAAAAGAGGTGCGCATTCAAAACGGTGATATGAAAACGGAAAAGTCATATATCGTAACTACTGAAAATGCCAAAAAGTATGCAGAAAGCCTTAAATATATTTACCAACAAGTATCCCTAAAAGCTTCAAAGAAAAAGTTGCATAGATACAATACTGAACAAATTATCAAGCTAAATTCAAATAAAAAAGCATCAGGAACTGAGTGTAAGATATGCGGTTCAATTGTTAAAGAATCAAAAGATCCATATGATATAAAGTGTTCAATATGCCAAAGTTTACTAGATTTATCTAATCTAATACAGAGCAAAAGAGACAATTACTTTATTGTTAGAACTGCAAAAGGTGATGTTACAGATGGCATTATGCAAAGAGGGTTACCAATTGGTCCAAGCATGTATTTATATGCTGAAGATGAAGATAAAATAAAAGAAGAACAAGCAAATTTAACAGTAGATAACTCAAGGATATTCATATATCGCAAAAATAAGTTTTTCGTTGGTGAAAATTTAAGCAACAGAATTTTGGTTGGTGACTATACAGTAAGAAAAACATACGAGGAGTTGGCTAATGCTTCAGTTGGAATCTCTAGACTCGCAGCTATGAGACTTGATGTTGATAATCTTGGACAAGCATTTATATCTGGATTCTCAAAGCTGCCAGCAGATAAACCAGGCATTTACAATTCCATTTCACGAAGTGCATCTTTTTCTCGCTCAATGAGTTTATTTTTCAAGTTCTATATTAATTACTTGCTCAATAATCCTGAGTATCGTGGAATTACATATGCTATGTATTCAAAACCACGAGATTGCCAAATTATTTATGCTGGTGGAGATGACTTGTTTATTGTTGGTGCTTGGAATGAAGTGATAGAATTTGCAGTAGATTTCAATAAGAAATTCAAACAGTGGACAAATGGTAAGTTGACAGTTTCTGCTGGAATTGGCATATTTGACCATAAATATCCTGTATCTCAAATCGCTATACAAACAGGTGAACTAGAAAATGCAGCAAAAATGAATAATTCAAAAAACGGTGACAAAAATTATACAGAAAAGAATTCAATTGCACTTTTTAGCCAAGATTTTGTGTTTACTTGGCAAGATTTTGAGGAACTTGTAATAAATGACAAGTATAACGAAGTTCGTGGGTTTTTTGAACATTCTAATTTAAGCGCAGAATATGGAAAAGCATTTATTTACAATTTACTTGGTTTAATTCGAGAATCTTCTGAACCTATCACAACAGCCAGATGGGTATATTTTTTGAGCAGAATGGAACCTGATGACAAAAATAAGCATGAAGATTTTTCAAACTTTGCACAAAAGATGTTTAAGTGGTTCAAAGATGATGATAATAGAAAACAATTAGAGTGTGCACTGCAACTTTATGTTTATACTATACGGGAAAATCCAGGAGATGAGGAGACGGAGGAAAAGTAAATGGTTGAATGGTTTATTGATGAAAAGTATGTTGATCAAGCAGAGAAAGTGATTAAGTCGCTTGAGGGATATAGAAAAGGCGGTATTCGATTGACGACATCGCAAATTAGAAATCTATTGAGCCTAACTAGTGCACTGTATGACAGAGCAAAGGTGTTAAGTTCTGAAGAATTAGCGCCAGATATACGCCAAGATTTGGAATATTTGCGTATTCAGTTTGTGTACCAAGTAGGAAGAGACAATGACTCAAGGCGTCCTACTGGAGTTAAGGATTTTGTGGAAAAAGCTGAAATACTTGAAGTCTTGAAAATGGTTAATAGTAAAGCAACCCTAATAAGATTTACGAGATACATGGAAAGTTTAGTGGCATATCATAAATTCAATGGAGGAAAGGATTAGTAATGGCAGATTATGCAAAGATAGAAATAAGTGGTAAATTACTAGTTAAGACGGGACTACATATAGGGGGTTCAACTGCTTTTGCAGCAATTGGTGCGACTGATTCGCCAGTTATTGTTGATACATTTTCTGGAAGACCTATAATTCCAGGCTCTAGCATTAAAGGCAAAATGCGCACACTTCTGAGTAAGGTACTCAATGAGAATCCGAAAGCTAATCACAGTGATGATGACGAAAAGATTCGTCGCTTATTTGGAGATACAAAATCACCTTCACTTCCTTCTCGCTTGCTTTTTCAAGATCTTATTATGACAGAAGATGAAGCACAAAATCTTCGCAATCGCGGAGCTAGGACATTAACAGAGGTTAAATTTGAGAATACCATAAACAGGAAAACTGCAGTTGCGAATCCTAGGCAAATCGAACGAGTCATTGCAGGTTCGCAGTTTGACTTTCTAGTTATATATGATGTGCTAAATACAGAGGAAATTCAAGAAGACCTTGAAAATCTGAGGCTTGGAATTAAGCTACTTGAGTTTGATTATTTAGGAGGAAGTGGCAGTCGAGGATATGGGCGAGTTGAATTTAAGAGTTTGCAGGCAAAAGTTGTACTGGGAAAGAACAATGACACACTTTTGAAACTTTTGGAGAGTTTTAATGAAAGCTAGAATTTACAAGTTAAATTTTGCGCGAGTTCATTTTGGTGAGCGTCACCTTGAGGATGCTGGCATTTCTTTTACTGCTGATAGACTTTTTTCTGCGCTTATGTTTGAGGCTATAAAGAATGGCGAAGAAGTAATGCACAAGTTCAAGAGAATAGCAAATGCAAGTACATTTCGCATCTCAGATGCATTTCCATACCGCTGTGATGAACTTTATTATCCAAAGCCAGTTATTATTGTTGAACGTGATTTGCAAATAGGTGATAGTGCTTTTGAAGAAGCATTAGAGTCACGAGAGGTTGCCAAAAAAGTGAAGAAAATGCATTATATACCTGAGAGTTATTTTGATGACTATGTAAATTGCAAACTTAGCAGTAACGATATTCATGACATTGCGCGGGTAAAAACAGGAGAGGTATCCCTTGATGAAAAAGCTTCTATTTCAAGAACTGGTGAAGATGCTGATTTGTATCGAGTTGGAGCGTATTCTTTTGAAGAAAATTATGGATTATGGGTACTAGTTATTACGGAAGACCAAGATGAAAAGTTTATTGAAGAGCTGTTTTACTCGTTAGGTTATACTGGAATTGGCGGAAAAAGAAGTGCTGGTTATGGGATGTTTAAGTTGGAAGTAGAGGATTTGAGCGATTTATTGAAAGAAAAACTAGTTTCGTTCAATAAGGATGATCTGAAGACTTCTGGTAGCGAGAATCATAATACTGGTAAAAAAGAGCAGTATATGTTACTTTCTACTGCTTTGCCAATTGATGATGAACTTGAGGAAGTGTTAAAAGACGGAACATATTTACTAAAGCGTTCTGGTGGTTTTGTGTCTTCTAGTACATACATGGGAACTTCAATTCGCAAAAGAGATGTTTACAAATTTAGTGCTGGCTCAGTTTTTACTAGACCCTTTAATGGGCAGATTATTGATGTAAGTCCAGAAAATTTTGAGCATGAAGTCTTAAACTACGCAAAAGGGGTGTTCATCAAATTATGAGAGAGTTTATTAAAAGATATCGCTTAAGTATTACAACTATTGGTCCTGTTCATATTGGATCTGGTCAGAAGTATAATAGTAAAGAATATATATTTGATAGAGAAAAAAACGAGGTTTACTTTCCAGATATAGTAAAACTGTATGCATATCTAGATGACGCAAAGAAAAACAGTTTTGAGCAATTTATGATGCGAAGTTCTACGCAAGATAACCAATCAGACATGTATAATAAGAGTGCTAATTATGGTTCTAACCGCGGGTATAGCAAAAATAACACTCGTTCAAATAAAGGACAACAGCAACAAAATCAAGGTGCTCAGAGATTGCAGAGTTGGGTTAAAAATAATATTACTAGAAGCATCACTAATGATCACAAGGGGCAGTGGGGTGGTTATACACTAGATATAGGCACAATTGGCAAAGACAAAAATGGTAATAGTGTTCAATTAAATGAAATTGATGCATTTATCAAAAACGGTTTTGGAAGACCATATATTCCTGGATCGAGTGTAAAAGGCATGTTACGGACGATTTTTTTGAAATACTATGCATTGCAAAATCTATCAGACAGCAAAGAGCCACCATTTAATATACGAGTAAGCGATTCTAGGGAATTTGAGAACTCTAATTTAATAGTACTCCAAAAAAGAGACATACAGTTCGACAAAGAGAAACCGTCATCACCACCAGTTTTTAGAGAATGTATAAATTCAGTAGATTCTAATAATGATTACAATGTTTTTAATTTCGATGTTTCTGTTGATATGACGCAAGATGGTGTAGAAAACATGTGTGGTTTTATAAAAAATCTCGAAAAAATTGCGGAAAAAGTTTATGAAGAGTACCTTTATCAAACTGAACAGTACGAAAAATATAGAGAAGAAAATGATTTAGAAAACGAAACAGGTGCATACTTTTTTCTTGGTGGTGGTTCTGGAATTTTGTCTAAGACTTATGGTATAACAGATAAAGAAATTGCAGACGTATTAAGTAATAATAGGGGTTTCCAAAAGGCTAAGCATAAGGAGTTTTATCAGAAAAATGGATTTTCACCTAAAGTTTTGAAGACAGCAGAGCATGGATGGGTTACAGAAATGGGACAAGTTTCATTATCGGTAGAAGAGGTAGGATAGGAGATAGAAATATGAAGGTATTGTTTTCACCAATTGGACATCAAGACTTAAAGAGCGATTTACGTGGCTCGCTTGGACAAATTGTTCAAAAATATAGACCAGAAAAAATAATTTTATATTTTTCAGCTGAGCTTGTTAAATATACTAACGATGTAATGCAAATGATTGTTTTGTTAAAAGAAGAGCATAACTATTCACCAGAAGTCGATATAGTACCAGATGAAAATATGATAAATCCGAATAGTTATCAAACAATTTTCCCTAAGTTTCGAGAGCATATTCGAAAGTTATTAATAGATTTAGACGGACAAGACGACGAGTATCAATTAATACTAAATGCTGCATCTGGAACGCCTGCAATGAAATCTGCATTAATATTCATTAGTACTCTCTCAAATAAAAATGTAATTGCCACTCAGGTTGATGATCCTAAATATAATAAAAATGAAGATAGAACTTATGAAGTGCAGACAAAATATTTAGTAGACGAAATTCAAATTCAAAACATTAAAACACTTGTTCAGAAATACGATTATTATGGTGCGTATGAAATTGTCGAAGGCTACTCAAATAAAGCAGGTCTGGACAACGTCGCAGTAAAATACATTAGAGGAGCAAAATTCAGATCTATTTTAGATAACCAAAAAGGTAAGGATTGTTTTGGTGGTACAGATTTTAAGTATGATCCACAAAAGGGTGAAGGTGAATTATCTGAATATCTCAATATATTGCAATTAAAAATCAAACGAAGTGAATTTGCAGATTTTACTAGAGCCATTTCTCCAGCACTTAGAGAAACATTATATTATTTAATAGATAAACTAGGTGTAAATCGTAATGAGTTTTCAAAACTAGAGCCTAATAAAAACACCAGTAAAAAATCTAGAATACTAGATGTAGAAAAAGTAAAAAATAATCCACGATTACGCAACATTTTTCGTGATGTACTAGAAAAGCCAAATAAACCATATTATTATAATGCTCATTTATTAAATTTACTTGATGAACAAGATGTCGATGACAGATATTACAATAAAATTAAAGTTGTTGTTAATTTTGAATCTGGTGTACGCAATCTTGCGGCACATGAAATAATCAAAATTGACGAAAATCGCATTATACGAGATTGTGGCAAAAGCCCACAAGAAATATTGAACATTATGGCAAAATTGACAAATAGTGAATTAAATTTATATGACAATATCAACCAAGAAATAATTCGACTTTTAGGTTAATGCGTATGGTACAGTTATATATTAGCGACTCAAAAGCAAAAATAGGTTTTTCCGAGAATCGCATTACTGTTAATAATATTGATAATCCACATAGTTATCCAATAGAAACTATTGATGGAGTTTCTATTTTTGGACTATCTTCAATTTCAACAAAGTTAATTAGAGAACTTTTAACAAGAGAAATTGACTTGCAATTATTTTCTGCAGATGGTCATTATTATGGTAGACTTTCATCTATAAATAATGTAAATGCTAGTAGACAAAAAAAGCAGGCACTTTTGAGTGATGATGAAGAATTTGCATTAGAGATTTCCAAAAAAATTATTGATGCAAAATTGCGAAACCAGATTGGTATAGTTCAAAAATACAAGAATTGCAATAAAAATAACGGTTTGATTTTAAGTAAAGAGTTAGATAATATCAACTATTCTTATGAGTTTGCACAAAAATCTACAAGTATTGCTGAATTAACTGGATTTGAAGGTAATGCAGCTAGATCATATTTTTCCTGTTTATCTAAGTTGGTTCCTGAAGAGTTTATGTTTAGTGGCAGAAGTAAAAGACCTCCAAAAGATCCATTTAACTCGTTAATCAGTCTTGGATATTCATTAATTTTCAAGAATATAATTGGTGGGATTGAGCGACATGGCATGAATGCATATTTCGGTTTTATGCATCAAGATTTTCCCAAACATCCAACCCTTGCATCTGATATTATGGAGGAATGGCGCGCAGCAATTGTAGATGATGTTGTTATGCAATTGCTTATTTCTGGTATAATTAAAACTGATATGTTTACCAAAAATGAAAGTAATGGTGGATTTTATATTTCTCAAAACGGAACACGTATTTTAGCTAAAGCTGTTGGAGATAAAATGTGTAAACCTGACAGATATATTAAATGTGATGATTATAATTATACATTTCAGTATGCACTAGATTTACAATTACAGTCTCTTGCTCGCGCAATTGATAATAGGAATCCTGAAGAATATAAGTCTGTGATGGTTTAGATGAAAGAAGCGTTTTTTAATTTACCAATTACAGAAGATGAACGCAAAGTTCGTAATTATAAACAATATGTTTTAATAATATATGACATTACAGACACAAAAAAGCGAAATAAGTTGTCAAAAATACTTTCTGGATTTGGCGAACGAGTTCAATTTTCAGCATTTGAAGCAATTCTTACAAAACAGCAATTTCAAAAAATGCAGAAAATGCTCAATGGAGTTCTTGAAGATGATGACAAAGTCAGAATTTATAAAATACGTGGAACTGGTGCAGTTACGATTTACGGTAAGGGAGAATTAGTAACCGATAATGAAACAATTTTTGTATAGAATACTCTCAAAACTTGCAAAACAAACTAAAATAGTGTATAATGCAAATGGGGTTTGTTAACCCTCAACCCCGCGAGGGGACGGAAACTTTTAGATTCCTTTATATTTATTTTAAATTTTTATTAAGTTTGTTAACCCTCAACCCCGCGAGGGGACGGAAACTATTGCAAATGCCCAAACCACACTCCAATCTAAGTTTGTTAACCCTCAACCCCGCGAGGGGACGGAAACTTATTAATAAATAATTTATAATTAAAATTTTTAATAGTTTGTTAACCCTCAACCCCGCGAGGGGACGGAAACACGCATATTGCTCCTTATTACTAACAATAGTAAACATTAGTTTGTTAACCCTCAACCCCGCGAGGGGACGGAAACCTTTTGCGTCTCACATTCATCGTGTCTCTCATATTTTCAAGTTTGTTAACCCTCAACCCCGCGAGGGGACGGAAACATTATATTATATTATATTATATTATATTATAAAAAAAAAAAAGTTTGTTAACCCTCAACCCCGCGAGGGGACGGAAACTTTTGAACATCAATGACATTACAGTGTTCATTTGTGTTTGTTAACCCTCAACCCCGCGAGGGGACGGAAACTATCTATTAAGTTGCATGTTCGGTGCAAATAAAGTTTGTTTGTTAACCCTCAACCCCGCGAGGGGACGGAAACTTTCCAAGCTGGATGGTCATCATCATTGCTTTTCTAGTTTGTTAACCCTCAACCCCGCGAGGGGACGGAAACTCAAAATGATACCCACGTTTAGATGCTGGTTGTTTCAAGTTTGTTAACCCTCAACCCCGCGAGGGGACGGAAACTATTCATTCGTTCCTCAATCTGCGGTTACCCTGCATAAAGTTTGTTAACCCTCAACCCCGCGAGGAGACGGAAACATGTATGTTGCACTTCTGGTCTAAATCCAGCAAGTTGTAAAAAGTGCTGAAGTGTGATACAATAGATGTATGGCAACAGAGTCTCCTAATTTCGAGTACCAGCAAATACTTGAATGTGTTGATAATTTTCAGGACTTCTACTTTTCTGTAGATGTTTTGAGTTGTATTTTTACAAATCTATCTGATTTTTCCAGTAAAGTATTAAGTCAAATATCAAAAATTCAGCGCGGGAATGTTATAAGTTATTGTAATATTGCACGCGAAGTTGGTGCACCAAATGCTAGTCGAGCAGTCGGTTCAATTTGTCGACGCAATCCATTACCGCTAATAATACCATGTCATCGCGTTGTCCCAAAGAGGTTTTTAACATCAAGAAAAATAGAAGACATTGGTAGTTATGCGTATGGCGGAAGCAATTTAAAAGCGATGTTATTGCGAAAAGAGGGCGTTGTATTTGAATAAATGTTATAGGAAGTTGTCTAGTGTTTATAACTTCTGGTGTTTTTTATTTACTTGTATTTTTCATAATCTTCTCCGTTCTAATGATTTCCACCTAAAGTGGTAGTATTCAAGGTGTTGTAATTTTGGCGCGTACACACAAGTAGTTGCAAAAGACAAAAGCATGTGATATAATTAACTAGTGAACAACACTAAAATAACAGTAGCGGTTATTGTGATAAAAGTCCCTGATGATCCTTTTCTTGCGCGCTCAGATAAATTACTAAAAGATTTAATTTTTACCACCAACAGTTCTAAAAACGCAGTTGTAGTAGAGCAGTTGTTTTTATATAGACAAGATTTGAAAAAAGCACTAAAAAGCATTAAGTCTAAGTACACAATTATGTTTGAAAGTTGCGATTCGTATGAATCAAATGTTGTTATAGAGTTACTTAAAAAACTTGACTCAACTCCTAAAGCTGTTGGCATATATGCACCTACTGAATTCTTGTTTGATGATCGAAATGTGCGTGGAGATTTTATATTCAAGGCAAGTTCAACTGTTAATAGTTCAATATACTCAAAAAAACTAGGACGATCCAATTTGTTGATGCTTACCAAGCAATATCGTAGACTATTTAGTATACCATTTATGTTGAGTTTCAGGAAGAAATACCCTCCGAAGAACTTGATTAAATTACCCAATAGTGGACCATTAGTATCTTGGAGACTTACAAATATAACAGATGACAAAATCATACCAATTTCAAAAACTACTACTTGCCCTCCAGAATTAGTTTCTGTACAAAATGCTATGTTAATGCGAGTTGGTGAAAATTTTCTTGATCAACATGCAGTGCACTCAGTAACTAGTGGAACAAACACTAATAAAACACCAGGAAAAGTGATGTTATTTGAAACTAGTCCTGATGATGTTATGAACTTCGGTGATATAATGTCTAGGCATTTACTGCGCAGTTTTGGTATAGAGCCATTGTACTCTCAAATTGATGACTGCCAAATGCTAGCTGTTGGTTCATTACTGGACTACTTTTTGCGCCGAAGATTAGCAAATCCAGAACTTGCATACATTTGGGGATCAGGATTTTTGCACAATGATATAACTACACTAGATTTTAATGATGCTAAGATTTGTCTCGTACGAGGTAAATTAACATTAGATAGAATTGTAAATATTCAGCACGGTGTAAATATTCCACTTGGAGATCCAGGTTTAATAGTAGATAGATTGGTTCCAAAACCTCAGAAACGTTTCAAATTGGGAATAGTTCCACATATGGATCAGCTACAGTCTCCTGAATTAAACAAATTAAGAGAATGTGAAAATACCGTTATAATAAGCCCATTTGGAAAACCTCTGGAGGTAATTGAGGCAATTGGTGAGTGCGAATATGTATTATCTTCATCACTACATGGAATAATCTGCGCAGATTCGTATGAGATTCCTAATTTACGCATGAGAATTGATTACGGACTTATGGGCGGCGACTACAAATTCAAGGACTACTACTCAGTTTTTGACTCAGATAGGATGAAAACCGTTGAAATCAATGAAACACTAAACAAGGATTCTGATTCTATTGTTTCTATAATTGAAAAGTATTATGTTGAACCTAAAAATCTACAATCCATAAAAGATAATATTGTTGACTCATTTCCCAAAGATATTTTTTAACTTAACTTCATCTTCAAATGTACTATTATCAACTTCATCTTGCTTACCAGTAACTATATTTTTTACCGAATAATTACCTTGTTCATCTATAAACCACACAAATTCAATTCCTAGTTTTTGAGCATATTCAATTTGTTTACCAAATTTCCAGTCTTTAGGCGAAGAAACTGCACTAATATTTTTATGCCGTAAACAATCTACTACAAAATCGGAATTTATACGAGTCTCTTCGGAATTAACAGCAACTAATACAGAGGTTGGAACTGACTTTTGTGGTATAGGATTTAGCTCAAGAATAATTGACATCAACCTAGTAATTCCAATTGAAATTCCAACACCTGGAAATTTTGGTGCTTTTGAGGATGTGCCTTTTATTGAGCCAACTAAATTGTCATATCGTCCACCTGATGCAATTGAGCCGAAATTCTCAAAACCGTCTAGGAAAGTTTCAAAAACTGAACCTGTATAATAATCCAATCCACGCGTAATCTTCAAGTTTGCCTTCACTCTTGCGTCATTTTCACCAGTTTCAGCATTATTTTTGTAGAATGAATTAGTTGTATCTAGCAAGTAAATGAGTTCTTCTAGCCCCTTTTTTGCAATACCAACCGTTTGCACTTCCTCAATTAGTTGATTATCCAAAAGTTCTTTAGAAGTAGTTGCAGTTATCTTGGCAAAATCCAAGCATTTTTTAGCAACCTTTTCTAATTCTCCATTCTCAAGCAATGCATTTATAACATTGTCTTCACCAATCTTGTCCAACTTATCAAGTATTTGCATTGTACTTGTCTTGTCTTTTACTCCAAAAACAGTATATGCACCATCTAGTAATTTACGGTTGTTAATACAAATAGTTGCTTTTGGAATATTGAAGCGTTGCAAATTACGCAGTGTAAAATCGGCCACTTTAACAATATCTGCATCATAAAATAATGGAAGTTCTTCACCGTTTTCACTACGATGCACAATGTCCACATCCGCCTGAGTAAATTCTCTAAAACGTCCATTTTGAGGTCTTTCTCCCCTGAATACCTTACCAATTGATGTCCGTCTAAATGGAAACTGTAGTTGTCCTGCATTCTCAAATATATAACGCGCAAATGGAACCGTCAAATCAAAATGCAACCCTAGTTGTTTAGGCGAGTCCATATTAACTTCAGGATTTTGCAACCTAGTTAGCAAATAAATCTCCTTTGATGTCTCGCCCTTAGACAAAAGTGCAGAAACTGGTTCAACTGACCGCATATCAATATCAGCAAAACCAAACAATTCAAAGCACGACCGCACCTGAGATAGAACATCATTCTCCAATGCTCTCTCGTGCGGTAATAGTTCAGGAAATCCAGAAATTGAAGTTTTAGCAACCATACCTTCATTATACCACACCCATATGACATTTTGCTTTCAACTGCATTCGCACACAAACTACAACACTTAGGGTTCAACTTGATTGTTGTTGTAGTATTGCGACTAGTGCAAACAGTTGCACCCCCAGATGCACATATAGTATCCAGCAAGTTGTAAAATGTCATACCCCTATGATATAATGCTTTATATGTTAAAGAAGCTCTTCATTTTTGCAAATGCTAAGTTCCCTCGCTTGGTATCTGCTTGCTATTCTTTAAAACAACGCTTTTTTACTGCTGCAAATAGCGAAAAAGTAGTTAATACATATTCAAACTGGGTTCAAAGCAACTACCCAAAAGAGCAAGATCGTAATAAGTACTTGGAGGAAATTGCAGCTTTTAAGTATCAGCCGCTGATTTCAGTAGTTATGCCAGCCTATAATACTAATATAAAGTTCTTGGAGAGTGCAATTTCATCAGTTTTGAAGCAGTTTTACGATAATTTGGAGTTTATAATTGTTGATGATGCATCGTCAAATGACGAAGTTCGCAAAATAATACAACGAGCATCAAAAAATGACAAGCGAATCAAGTACAAGTTTTTGGACCAGAATTTGCATATTGCTGGTGCTACAAATGAGTGTTTTGCAATGTCTACGGGTGAATTTGTGGCTCTACTTGACCATGATGATGAGTTATGGCCAAATGCATTGTTTGAGGTCGTAAAGTTGCTTAATGAACATCCTGATGCTGACTTGATATACACAGATGAAGACAAAATTGGTGAAGTTCCTAACCACCATTTTCATGATTATTTTAAACCAGACTGGAATTTTGAACTACTTCGTTCAATCAACTACATTGTGCACCTATCGGTAATACGCAAGACGCTTATAGATGAGTTCGGAGGCGAAAGATCTGAATTTAATGGCACACAAAATTGGGAATTTCTACTGCGGTTAACACGTCACACCAATAAGGTTTATCATATACCAAAAGTTGTATATTCATGGCGTATGCATTCAGAAAGTACTGCGCAATCATTTGACTCAAAACCTTATTTAATCAAGGCACAAGAGCGAGCATTAACTGATGATTTGACTGCTCGCGGATACAAAAACTTCGCGCTTATACGAGATGAAGTTAATAACGGCTGGAATACAATCTTAAAGCCAGATGAAAATCCGCTGGTGTCAATCCTAATTCCATCCAAAAACTCGTATAAAATCATCAACCGTTGTTTAGAATCCATCTTTGAAAAAACTACTTACCAAAATTTTGAGGTTATTGTGATTGACACTGGTTCCGAAGATGATCAGGTGCAGAAATTATATAGTAAATTCGCTAAGCACCACAGTAATTTCAAAGTTGTTGAATATATTCAAGACCGTTTTAGTTATGCAGAAACTTGCAATTTTGGCGCAGAACATGCTAATGGCGAACATCTTTTGATGCTGAATAATGATACAGAAGTGGTTACTAAAAACTATCTGGAGCAGATGCTTGGTGATTCATGCCGTGAAGAAGTTGGTGCTGTTGGCGCAATGTTGCTATATCCAGGACAGGAAATTATTCAGCATGCTGGTGTTTTATCTGGTGCTGGAGGTGTTGCTTCAAACGCATTTTCAACTATGAGGCTTGACCATGATTTTAGCATATCCCAACATACGCTCATTTTCAACAAGCGCGAGGTTACTGCTGTTACTGCTGCATGTTTGATGCTGAAAAAGTCAGTTTTTGATGCAGTAGGCGGTTTTAACCCAGAGTTTGCGGTTACTTATAATGATGTTGATTTATGCCTGCGCATTAGAAATACTGGACTAGTTAATGTGTACAATCCGCATGTAAAACTGATACACCATGAATCCATTTCACTAGGTCGTATAAAGGAAAACAAGAGGCGCGATCTTGCTGAATATAAAAAAGCTGAAGAGTTATTTTGTTCAAGATATCCAGACTTCATCAAAAACGGTGATCCATTCTTGAACAAGAACTTCAGTAGAGACAACCCATTTCATGAACTTGCTATAAATAGGTGATAGATATGAGACTTGGTATTATTTGCGCACTTAAAGTAGAAATAAACGACATTCTTACGCAGTGCGCCGATGTTCAGAAACAAGAAATTGCAGGAACTACTTGCTATATGGCTAGTAGAATAGGCACTGCACAAGATATAGAGGTGATACTTATGCTCTGCGGCATGGGACTTTCTAATGCTGCTGCAGGCACACAGTTGCTGATTTCGCATTTTGGAGTAGATACAGTCATCTTTTCTGGAATTGCTGGTAGTTTGCAACCAGAACATGCTATCAATTCACTTGTTGTTGGGAGCAAGTTGAAATATATAGATACTGATTCCTCACTAATTGCTGAATCCCTGCCACATTTAGAAGTCTTTCACGCAGATAAAAGATTGATTGCATTGGCACTAGAAACTGCACAAAACCTAGGTATTGAACTGCAACCAGCTATTATTGCAAGCGGAAATCGTTTTATAAGCCGCCAACAAGATGTTGAATCTATACGCACCAAGTTGAATGCTTCAGTTGTTGAAATGGAAGGTGCAGCAGTTACGCATATTTGCATGAAGAATAATATACCGAGCCTTATCATCCGCACGATTAGCGATTATTGCGATACTTGTTATGAAGATTTTGGAAATCAAAAGTTTGAGATCTGCCAAGCTGCGCAAAAATCAGCATATTTTGTAGTCAAATTCTGCGAGCAAATAGCAAAATATCAAAAACTTTTCAATTCCTAGTTGACATTGATAAAAAGTTGTGCTATAATGTATATATTATTCACTCAGATGTTGCGGGGGTATGGCGCAATTGGTAGCGCATCTGCTTTGCAAGCAGAGGGTTAGGGGTTCGAGTCCCCTTACCTCCACTTTTTCTGTTGTTCATATTAAGGTGGAATTAAGACAACACTAGTTTTTACAGAAGTTTTAAGTTGTTGATATATTTTCTACGAGTTTTCAAAGTACACAAAGGCGTACAAAATCTATTCGTAAGTTGCAGGCATATTGCAAGAAATTGTATAATGTGCAGTAGTTAAGATTAAGAAGTTTTATTGTGGCTAATAAAATTCATCTGGTTATATAAAAATGCACTCTAAAAAACGTGCAGATTGTTGTTATTTGGTACTAGCATGCCGTATATGGGCGTAGATGGACATAAAACGCGCGCTATGAGCAAGTGTGTGTACTATACAGACCCATATGTTCAGGCGCAAATAAACGCAGATAGAGGCGTTAGAGACCTTTCATCAAGCTAAATGTACATGGATTTGGTTTAACATTGTCCATATAATGTGTAAATAACATAAAGTTGATGATTGAATATGAACATTATGTTGCATTTTATCTAAATATGTGGTATAATTGAAGTGTGGAGCATAAAAAGAGCACAGTTTTATCAAAAGTCCTGAGTGTTGTCAGCGATTTGTTATTTACTTGTGCGGTTATTTTGGGGTTGTATATTGTGTGGCAACTGTACTTCACGGGTTATATTGCAAGTCAAGCGCAAAATGAAGCTATAAAACAGGTTCAATGGGACCAACCAGAGAATCCTAATACTCCAGCAGTAAAATTAACTGGTGACCCGTATTGCGCGCCTGAACCAGAAGTAGAAAAAACTATGATTGGACGAGTGTATATTCCTAAATTTGATAAAGACTATTCACGGAATTTAGTTGAGGGCACAAATAAGGTGCGCGTTTTAGATCTACAAGGTTTTGGTCACTATGAAAAAACAGCTATGCCTGGTTGTATTGGAAATTTCTCCTCCGCTGCACACAGGGACGGATATGGTGAGCCGCTTGGAGAAGTTGAGAAGTTAACACTTGGAGATTCCATTGTTATACGAACCCAGAAATACTGGTATGTGTATAAAGTTGTTAATCATGAAGTTGTTGAACCAGAAAATGGCACTGTGTTATATCCAGTTCCAGGTAATCCGAATGCAAAAGCAGTAGACAGGTTGCTGACTTTTACCACATGTCATCCGCGCTGGTCTTTGGATAAGCGTTATATTTTGCATGCAAAGTTTGATTATTGGGCTGAGGTAAAATCAGGAGTTCCGCAAGAAATGCTAGATGTTGGAACAGTTATTAAGTACTAGAAAGGAACCAAGAAAGAGGAGAGAATATGTATAGAGCACTTTGGAATTTACTACCAGTACCAACCGTTGTGAAGATTGTGATATTTCTACTTCTTTTTGCCCTATTTGTTGTTTTATGTTTTACAGTAATTTTCCCGTTTGTGGTTAATTATATACCATATCCATTCGGCAATAAGGGGTTTGAGTGAATGAGCAACAGAGGAAACGACAACTATTTCTACGCCGAAGATTAATGTTTCTTGTGGTATTACTATTTGCAGTGCTAATACTAGTCAATTTGGGCAAACTCGTATCAAGTGGAATTCATGCATTAACCGCCAATGGCAAACAGCAAACAACTGATGTGGTATCAAATACACCAACAGCTTCTGCACCTGAAACTGATATACCAGATAATACAGTAGTGCCTAATTGTAATACAAATGATTTAAGTGTACAAGTTGACACGGACAAGAGCTCATTTACACAACAAGAAGGACTGCGTTTACTAGTAAAAACAACATATCTTGGGCAGAAAAGATGTTCTGTTAAGACCTCTACTGATAATAGAATTCTACTTATTCGTTTTGACAATAAAGACTTCTACAACTCACAGAACTGCGCAGTTGATGACCTAGGCGTTATACTCACAAAGGGCGAAGTGTCCACACAGGAAGTTACTTGGAATATGCATGCAAATGGTGCAGATTCATGTTCTTCTGGCGATCTTGCTATACCTGGTTATTATACTGCGCAATTGATTTTTGCATCACCATCAGGACTTACAAGTAATTCCATAACATTTAGGGTGGTTTAATGCGCAACTTCATAATTATTTTAGTGTTGGTATTTTCTGCGAGCAGTATACTGTCATTTTGGTCGATTTCGCATGCTCAAACTCCTCTATTGCGCGGGAATATTTCAGGTGCGATTTGTGTGCTTGTATTATCAATAATGACCTTCGTAGCGGGATTCTGGGTATCAAAATATAAGAAAACAAAAAAATCTCTAATTGAAGTGCATAGGGCATACCGCATTGTTTGTCTAGCAAATTCCTCAATTTTTACAGGAGGACTACTTTTTACAATTTGGCTTGGAACATTGCTTGGTGAATTTCAGATTTGGCAAGTTCTTGACTACAAAGTGTTTTTTGAACTACTTGCTGTAATTTCTGCAGTTGTACTAACACTTTCTGGTGTTTTTACTATCTCAAGAAGTAAAGTTGATGGTAGCGAAGAGAAAGGAGCTGGAATTGAAGCCTAAACTAGTATTAGCAACTGAAAATAAAGGGAAACGACAAGAAATGTGTGATATTCTTGCTGAAAATTTAAGCAGTTTCCAGAAATCTAAAGGCACAATTTTAATTGCAACCGTTGATGAATTGGGGCTTAAGCTTTTGCCTGAAGTTGGTTCTTCATTTAAGGAGAATGCACTTGAAAAAGCAAGATTCGTTTATGCAGAAACTGGTTTACCTGCACTTAGTGATGATTCTGGACTAATTGTGGACATACTTGTAAATGCGCCTGGAATTCTTTCTGCGCGCTGGTCTGGACAACACGGAGATGATCTAGCAAATAATGAACTTCTTTTGTCCCAGTTGTCGTCATTACCAGACTCTATGCGAACTGCGCACTTTACAACTGCAGTCGCCTTATGCTACAAGTTAAAAGAAGTTGTTGAATTTGGCAATATGTATGGCAAAATAACACGTCAAATGCATGGCAACAACGGCTTTGGATATGATACGATTTTTGTGCCAAATGACTATAATGGAACACCTCTTGAAGGTAAAACTACAGCAGAACTCAATAAGGATCAGAAGAATTCTATTTCACACCGATTTCAAGCACTGCGCAAAATTATACCTGCACTAGTGGAAATACTTGGTTGACTATTTAGTTGTTTGTTTACAATAAACCAGTTCTGCCTTGATGAATGCATCCAGATCTCCATCTAAAACTGCAGTTGTATTCCCAGTCTCAACCAATGTACGCAGATCCTTGACAAGCTGGTACGGTTGTAGAACATAATTTCGTATTTGATCCCCCCAAGATGCTTTAACATCTCCTGCAAGTTCCTTTTTCTGTAATGCCTCTTCCTGCCTCTTTAACATCAGTAGTCTGGACTTAAGCAGGCGCAGTGCACTTTGACGGTTTTGAATTTGCGACTTTTCATTTTGCATGCTCACGACTATTCCAGTTGGAAGATGTGTAATCCGCACAGCAGAATCCGTTGTGTTAACGCATTGTCCGCCAGGTCCAGATGCTCTAAAAACATCAATACGTATATCAGCATCTAAAATTTCCACATCATCAGTTTCTTCAATTAGCGGAATTACTTCAACAGCAGCAAAACTTGTTTGTCGCTTGCCTTGTGCATTAAAAGGGCTAATTCGGACTAATCTGTGAGTACCAGATTCAAACTGCAACTTCCCGAATGCGTAAGGTTCCTGAATCTCCAAACTAACCGACTTAATCCCCGCTTCTTCTGCATATGAAATATCTGTTACAGCGTATTTCCATCCAGAAACTGACAAGAACCGTGTATACATCCTGAACAGCATCTGCGCCCAATCGGCTGCTTCAACTCCACCTGCACCAGAACGAATTGACAAAATCGCACTTCTAGCATCAAATTCATCACTCAGAAGAGTCTCTATTTCCATCTCTTGTATCATAGAGAACAGCTTCTCGTAATGCATATCAACTTCTTGGTTAAAATCATCTAGTTCAGCATTATCCCCAGTCATTTCAAGTTCAGATAACATTTCTAAAAGCGCCTGAAAATCATCAAGTTCATTTTCCAACTTTTTCAGTTGCGTTAACTGCTTCTTCTTAAATACAAACTCAGCGGTAATCTTCTGCGCATAACTCAAATTATCCCAAAAATCAGGTGCAGAAGTTATTTTTTCAAGTGCCTGGACATCAGAAGACAACTGCACAGGCTCAAGCATTGCAACAATCTGTTCATACTTATTGCGCAGTTCTACTAGTTCTAATTCAAAATTCACAGCCACAACTGAAACTATCTAGTTAAACTAGTCTTCTTTTGTGCCTGGATTCTCAACCTCTGCTTCTACTTTATCAGATTCTGCATTGTTTACATCAGTTTTCGCCTCATCATCTTCTGAAACTTGGATACTTGTATCTACCGCTTCTTCAGATTCTGCACTAACAGTCTCATCTACTTGAACAACTGGCTCCTGTACATTAACAGATTCTTTAGTATTTACAGGTCTTGATCCAATTTTATCAGACACAAGTTCAATAACTGCCATCTTAGCTTGATCTCCTTTACGGTTTTCAATTCTAACAATTCGAGTATATCCACCATTCCTGTCCTTAAAATCTTCAGCAATTACAGTCATCAGTAATTCAGTAATTCCTTTATCGCGGATTTTTGTTAGAATCTGGCGACGAGCAGCTAAAGTACCTTTCTTTGCTATTGTAATCAAATGTTCAGCAACTGGTTGAAGTCGTTTTGCTCTCACGAAAGTTGTTTTAATTTTTGAATGCCTAAACAACTCTGTTGCTAAATTAGATAGAATTAGTCTTTCATGTGCAGGAGAAGATCCTAATCGCGCTCCTTTAGTTGGTGTTACCATATATTTTCCTTCCCTTTTAACTCTTTTTAGTACTAGTAATTGACAACTCTAAACCACGCTGTCCAAGAGCTTCTTTAATCTTTTCTACAGAAGTTCGTCCCATAGCACTTAATTCAAGCAACTCTTTTTCAGTAGTTTGAATCAACTCAGCAATTGTAAGAATCTTGTTATGACGCAAATTATTGTATGCTCTCTGCGGTAAATCTAACAGTTCAATTCCCTCTTCAGTATCAAGTGCAGGCTCATTTGGAACAAACTCTGCAACTTTTTCTCCAAGTTCAATTCCTTCAACTTCTTCGTTCAAAGATGAGAACAGTCCAAACAGTCCGATGAGAGTTTTACCAGCAGAAGCAATAGCATCAAGTGGAGAAATACTAGACTTAGTTTCAACATCAAGAACAAGCTTATCAAAATTGGTATGCTGTCCAACACGAGTTGCTTCAACAGAAAATGTAACTTTAAGCACTGGTGAATAAATTGAATCAACAATAATTCTATCAATCTCAATGTTCGGATTTAACTTCTTATTATTTTCCGCAGATACATATCCACGACCTCTTTCAACAACTAATTCCATATCAAGTGTCCCCTTTGAAAGTGTTGCAATATGCAAGTCCTTGTTGTGAATCTCGATTCCACTAGATGTCTTTATATCACCAGCAGTAACTGGACCTGGTGTGTCTTTTGTTAACCAGATCGTTACAGGATCATTATTATCACTTGAAACAACCAGATTTTTGATGTTTAAAATTACTTCAGTAATATCTTCTTTAATGCCTTCTTTTACTTCAAATTCATGATAAACACCGTTTATTTTAACCGAAGTAACTGCCGCACCTGGAATTGAACTTAACAATGTCCTGCGTAAAGAATTACCGAGTGTATAACCAAAACCAGGCTCTAAAGGCTCAATCGTGAACTTATACCTACTGTCAGTTATCTTCTGGTGTGAAATTATTGGTCGCTGCGTTATTAACATATTATTCCCTTTCCTGAGTTCCCACTATATAAAACTACCTAAAATTATACTCTACGACGCTTTGGCGGGCGACATCCATTATGCGCTTGAGGAGAAACATCAGTAATTGATACAACTTCCAAACCCGCAGTCGTTAATGAGCGAATTGCAGTCTCTCGACCAGGTCCAGGACCCTTCACGAATACATCTACGCGCTGAACACCATGTTCCGCAGCTTTTGACGCAGCCGTTTCAGCCGCAATACCAGCAGCATAAGGTGTAGATTTTCTACTACCCTTAAAACCAGCATTTCCACCTGAAGCCCATGCTATTGTTGCACCCGTTGGATCAGTAATTGAAATAATCGTATTGTTAAAGGTCGACTTGATATGTGCTTGACCAGAAGGTATATTCTTCTTGCTTTTCTTCTTACCTTTAGTATTTGTTTTAACAGCCATTTATAACTCTCCCCTACTTTGCTTTCTTCTTACCTGCAACTGTACGCTTTGGACCCTTACGAGTTCTAGCATTAGTCTTAGTTCTTTGACCGTGAACTGGCAATCCACGACGATGCCTTAAACCTTGATAAGTTCCAATTGAAACCTTACGTTTAATGTCCGAAGCAATTTCGCGTCGTAAATCACCCTCCATCTTGTAATTTGCCTCAAGATAATCACGAAGTTTAATTAAATCTGACTCTTGCAAATCCTTCGCGCGTAAATCTGGGCTAACTCCAGTAGCAGCAAGTGTTTGAGCCGCACGTGTACGCCCAACACCAAAGATATATGTAAGAGCAACCTCAAGTCTCTTATCATTTGGGAGATCAACTCCAACTAAACGTGCCATAACTTTCCTTTATATCTACATCGCCCTATATTGTACATCTACACACTAAATAGTGGTAAGACTTTGCAACATATAGCAATGACTGGTCTCCCCAGTTATCATCCGAATTGGCAATCGGCTTGAGCCAGCACTCAAGGTAATTTTGATAACCAGATTACTTCTTAGCCTTGACGCTGTTTATGACGCGGATTCTCACAGATTACACGAACCAAACCATCACGCCTAATAACGCGACACTTCTCGCAAATCTTCTTAACAGATGGCTTTACCTTCATCTCTTCCCCTTAAGTTTTCAAACAATTTCAATACCAATAACTAGTATACCACATTTTTTTTGCTTTGTCAAGTACATTTATAAGAAATTTTTCTACGAGCTTGAACTTTTTTCATTCTTCGCCTTGCTTTAGCAGGTGAAGATATATATTTAACATGTTCAAGAGTCAATCCTCTTGGGCTAATAGGACCTGTTGCACCACAGCGAGTTTTATTTTCAAGACACTCTTTCATCCAGCTAGTTGTCCGTTTACCAAGTCCGACAAATGTTGCTGCACCAACTAATGACCTAACCATATTATATGCAAATGCATCAGCTTTTAGAGTAGCGACAATATACCCCTTGTCTTTTCCATAGTGAACTCTTTTGAACTTAAAGTACTTTAGTCTACGAATAGTTGTTGAACCACTTCTGAATTTCACAAATGCGCTATAGTCATGAAGTCCAGTAAAACCTCGTATTGCCTTGTTCATTTTTTTAACATCAAGTTTCCGAAATGTGTTATAGACATCAGCCGTTCGTAGTGGATCTGGATAAGGACAATCACAAATGCGGTATTTATACACACGCTCAGATGCCCAAAACCGTGCAGAAAAATCATCAGGAACCTGTTTCAAACTGTATGCTGTAATATCACTAGGCAATATACGGTTCAACTTATAAAGTACACATTCAGTATTTAAGCATGCTGTATTATCATCAAAATGTACCACTTGGTGTTTTGCATGAACTCCAGTATCAGTCCGTCCAGCAACTACAGTTGGTACACTAGTTCCTGATCGATTCGGCAATGCCTTTGATAATCCAAGCTCCAATTCATCTTGTACAGTACGCAAACCAACTTGTTTAGCATAACCACTAAACTCTGTTCCGCAATACGCAAGGTCTAGCCGATACCTAGTCACTATAATACCGTCATTGGATCTATGTGATGACCATTTTTCCAAACCTCAAAGTGTAGATGACATCCAGTTGACCAACCTGTTGAACCAACATATCCAATCACTTGTCCTCGAGAAACCCACTGTCCAGCAGATACAGCAAAACTACTTAGGTGGTAATAGCGTGTCAACCACGAAACACCATTCGTCACTCCATGATTCAATACCACTCGTAAAGCACCGCCTTCATTATATGAAATATTCGCCATTTCAACTTTTCCGTCAGCTGCAGCAAAAATAGGTGCACCACAAGGAGCGCCAAAATCTGTTCCAGTATGATTTGCAACATATGGATGAGTTGGGTCATAACCATAAGGTGCAGTTATATGGTGATAAGTCGTGGGATACGAGAAAATACCACCAGAACCGTCATAATCAGCACCTTTACTTGCCAACGCCGCCATATCTGCAGCAATTTTCTGCGCTTCAGCCTGTTGTGCAGCTTTCTGCGCTTCAAGATTCTGTTTCTGCACCTGAAGATTTGCCTGTTTTTCAACAAGTTGTGCCTTCATACCTTCTAGTTGATTTGACCAACTTTCTGCCTGTTCTTTGGCTTGTTTTAGAGCAATCTGGCTCTCGTCTGACTGCTTCTTAAGATCTTCAATCAAGTTGTTCACTATGACCAGACGTGCATCTTTACCAAGTGCATCCGCTTTTGAGGCAGCCGCAATATTAAGCAAACGCGAACTCATCTTAGCATCATTTTCTCTCTCTTCAAGATTTTTTATAAAGTCATCAGATGAAGAAGCTGAAAAGAACAAATTTAAGGACTGGAACTCATTATCACCATGCAATTCCTCTCTTGCATTAACTGCAACCGCCATCTTTTGAGCATCAACTTGTTTAGTTGCTAAATCCAACTGCTTTTCAATGCGATCCTTGTCTTTTGCAGCGGCCTCCATACGCCTATCAATTTTCTGCGACTTTTCTTGTGCTTTTGAGTAGTTATCATTAGCAACTTTGAGTGCAGCATCTGCCGCTGGTATAGTATTTTTTTCCAAATCATCAACTTCAGCTTCAACATGTGTAATAGTTGATGAAACACCATCAATTGCTGAATTTGTATTCGCCAAAGATTTTTGATTCTGAGTATTAGCTTTATAAACTTCATCAGGGCTATTGGCATCGTAAGAAATTGCAAATTTAGGGTATGCAAATAACAGGAGAAGTATTAAAAATATATATAATGCTGAATAAATCTTGTTTTTTATACTGCTTTTACAATTACTGTTTAACATATTACCTCCCATCTATTTGCCTTAAACTTTCGTGTATTTACGTAATGTAATTGCTGATGAAATGATAGAAATAGCAATAGCAATAGCAATTAGAGTTGGAAATACAATTGAAACATCACCCAAGTTCACTAAATCTATCCACTTGGCTGAAGTATCAAGTAGATGAGAGAAAAACATGTTGATAACAACACCTAGAAATACACAAGCTAAAATTGCACCAAATGTTGCCGCTAATGCACCTTCTAGTAGGAACGGTAGTTGGATAAACATACTTGAAGCACCAACTAGCCGCATAATTTCAGATTCTTGTTTTCGGCTTGCTGCTGAGAGTCGAATAGTTGTTGCAATTAGTAGTACTGCTGAAAATAGCATTAAAATTGCCAGTGCAATGCCCACAAAAGTTAATTTGTTAAGTACATCAAAAATGTTTTCAAAAAGTTGTCGCTCATCAGAAACTGCCTGAACACCCTCACGACCAGAAAGTACATCATTTACAATTTGAAAATCGTTCGGATTATTCAACTTCAATTTTAGCGATATTTGCATATCATCTTGTGTCAAAGTTTGTCCTTTATAAACACCACCTGGATACTTTTCTTTGAAAACTTCATATGCTTGTTCCTTATTTTGCACAGTAATTTCCTTGACTTCTTTTACAAGCTCATGCTTAATCACATCCTGAATACGACTAACATCAACATCACTTGCACCTTCACCAGTTGGGCATGTAAAACTTGATTCGTATTCTGGACATAAATAAACTACAACATGCACTTTATCATACCAATCACCTTTCGCCTTTGACACCTGAAATTGCACAATCATGGATCCACCAACAAATACCAACGAAATAAATGTTACTAGAATTACTGATATTATCATAAAAGTATTACGGCGCAAGTTCTGAAAAACCTCAGAAATTATAAAACTAGTCCTCATTTTCACCTTCTTCGTTAAAACTACCAGTTAAACTAGTAGAATCATGCCGTAAAGCTGATGTATCAAATGCACCACTTGTAAATAAATCATCTGATTCGTCGTAGTACTGCTCAAAAATATCATCATCTTTATAATTATGCACATCCAGATTTCCATCAAGCGCAAATTCATTAAGGCGCGCCATTTTAGGAATTCTAGTTGTTGTATTATCATCAAGTGTTTTTCTTCGTAGTTTAGGAATGCGCAGAGTTGAATTATGCACAATATCAACACTAGGAATTTCATCACTAGTCTCGACATTTTCTTCTTCTAGTGCAGTATCATCAGATGCTATATAGCCTGCATTTTTCTCGTCTCGGATAACTTTTCCGTTGTGTAGCTCAATAACTCGTTTCTTCATGGAGTTTACAATCTCTTCTGAATGAGTCGCCATTACAACTGTTGTGCCCATCTTATTGATCATAGAAAGTACACGCATAATTCCCTGTGAAGTTGCTGGATCCAGATTTCCAGTTGGTTCATCCGCCAAAAGGATTAGAGGGCGGTTCACGAATGCTCTAGCAATAGCAACTCGCTGTTGTTCACCACCAGAAAGTTCATAAGGCATACGACCTGCTTTATCTTCAAGATTTACAATTTTTAGAGCTTCAAAGACTAGCGTTTTAATTGCATGCCTAGATTTTCCAATAACTTTAAGCGCAAATGCCACATTTTCATAGACAGTTTTATTCTGCAGCAAACGAAAGTTCTGGAACACAACGCCTAACTGCTGTCTAAGTGCAGGAACTTTCCAGTTGGTTAATTTGCCCAAATCTTTGCCAGCAACTTGTACATGTCCAGAATTTGCCCTCTCAGCGCGTATAACCAAGCTCAAAAATGTTGATTTACCAGATCCTGACGAACCAACTAAGAACACAAATTCTCCATGTTCAATATCTACTGACACATCATCAAGTGCAGGTCTAGCATTTTTTTTATAGACCTTTATGACATTCTTGAACTTAATCATATGTATATTATACCATATTATTTCAGTTTCAGCAAACTACTAGATCTGCATAAGAAATAGTACACCTGCCGCATTAAGCAATTACTGGTATTTTACAGGATGATGAGTAGATATTGTATAGCCTATAGTATAAAAGTGCATAAATAGCATAATGGAAGTGTTGCATTGCTGCTCGTGAATCCAGCCTTACTTGGATTCTAATAAGAAGTAGGACACCCCAAGAAGTAGTACTTTAAAAGAAACAGGTAGACTACACAACTTTCAGCACAAAAGACAAGAAACAGGCATGTTCCACTGCACATTTACCACTCTGCTTATACATCATGAAGTCTAAAAAAGCCTGTTTTCCCTCTTCAAAATAGTACATGTGTATATAACACACATAAGCACCTTAAATCAAACCACGTGCTTATAAATAGCCTTAATGAAGGTCTAGGTTATAAAACCACCTGGATTTGCTCAAGAA
>JAIRWY010000059.1 GCA_031268675.1 Candidatus Ancillula glyptotermitis
CAAGTACAATAGGCTCAGTTGCACAAACTGGTGTTCCTGCTAATGTTCTTGGACTAGTTATGCTGATGATGTTGTTGCTTGGTGTTGGATTGGGAGTGCGGAAAAGAACTGTGTAGGACTGTGTAATGCAAGGCATTGCGCTGTTTGACGCTAGTGTAGATATTGCAGGTGCACGGAAACGGAGTGATTTATTTCATAAATCACTCCATAAACCTACAAGTTGTGGGACATACGAGCACAAGCAGAAATCGCGTGATTTTCATGCGAAAAATCACTCCTTTAATTGTCTGCTGATATCTATACTTCTTGATGAGTAAACAAGCCGCGTGATTTTCACAAATCATGCTATTGAAAACTGTTGCTGATAATGTGGTGCACAAGATCGTGCAATTCATCATACAGATTGCACTTTTACTTGCTGTTGTACTTATATTGTTAAAATATTGGCAAAATATTTGACTGGAGATTAAAATTTGTGCTATAATGTAGCCGTGATTAAAACATTAGCGAAACTGTACTCAAAGCCAACTTCTTGGTTATTGAGTCTTGTTGTATTTTTTGCTTTGGCATTTTTACTTACTTTTTCTAATCTTGCTGCATTTTATGCAAGTTTGTTGGGGTCTAGTATAAGTGTTACTGACAAATTCAGTGTACTAGGGAATATATTCCTTAGCATTTTTACGAATGTGACTTCGTTGCAAGGCGCATGCGTTGTCGTCATTTCACTAATACAGTCTGTTGCTGTGAGTGCAATTGTATACATAAAGTTGTACCAGCCTAAAGTGTGCAAAATTGGCAAAAAAACTGGTGCTGCAACCATCTTTGGTTCAGTACTGATGTTTTTTACTGTTGGATGTACAGCTTGTGGAACATCAGTTTTACTTCCAGTTCTGACCCTAATACTAGGTACTGTATCTGCATCAGTTGCTGGAGCTGTAAGTAGTGCGATTTTAGTTGTCGCTTTTGTTTTAAGTCTAGTAGCTACTGCTAAACTGTTAAATGATATACGCAAAGGAGATAACTCAAATGACTGATAAAACATTCAAAGCAATTTTAATTTCAATAGGTGTTGTATTTGCAACATGTCTAGTTGTTGTAATTTTGGTTTTTTCAAGTGGTTCTGGTAAAGATTCAGCAACAAGTAATGATAAATCAAAAAGTACAAGTATTGCAAGTCAATATAAACCACGTGCAGATTATGCCGATCAACTTTCCCCCTCTTCGCCAGTTTGGAACCAGAGCATGCTTATTGGTGATTCTACTTCAAAGAACCACTTCATCGAGTATACAGACATGTTCTGCCCTTATTGCGCGAAGTTTAACCTTGCTCTTCACAGTTCGCAGGCAGATTTTGAGCAGAATTATATTCAACCCAAGAAGATGAATTTAGAGATACGGTTGGTGTCCATGCTAACTGATCATGAGAATTCTGATAAAGGTGGTGCATATACATATTGTGCTGCTAAAGAGAATAAGTTCCAAGAATATTACTCTGCGATGATTCAGAAGGTTAATGAACAGTATTTCGCAAAGGGAATTGGTGCATATCACGGAGCACCAGATATTCCAATTCTACCTGATTCGTTCTTTGAGGATGAATATGCAAAAGCAGGATTGGACAAGCAGAAAATGACTGAGTGTATGCAAAAAGGTGAAGGTTTAAATGATCTAGGAGTTGCAACTGCAACCGCATCGCGGAAGTTGCCAAATGGACTTCCACATTTTGTGTTCAATACATTTACAACATCAGGATTTGATGATGGCGGATATTCTCGCATAAAGACCATGTTTAAAGCAGGAGGCGTTTCGTAGATGACCAGTAGTAGTAATTACAAGGTAACAATTGTTGGTGCAGGTGCAGTTGGGGCAACGACTGCGTTTGCTCTTGCTTCGGCAGGTATTGCTAGAGAGATTGTGCTACTTGATGTGAATCTAAAGCGCGCACAAGCTGAGCAACTTGATATAATGCATGGTAGTCTTTTTTATCCAGCAGCTGATATTAGGGCAACTGGAAATAGTGAAGATGCGGCATTATCTGATGTTATTGTAATTACTGCAGGTGCTCGTCAAAAACCTGGTCAAACTCGTATAGATCTTGCTGGTGATACAATTGAAATTATGCAGAGTTTGCTACCACCTTTAGTTCAAGTTGCACCAGATGCGATTTACTTGGTGGTTGCTAATCCAGTGGACATTGTTACTTATGTGTGCCAGGAAATTAGCGGACTTTCGCATACTCAGGTGTTTGGATCTGGTACCGTTCTCGATTCGTCGCGCCTTAGAACTCTGCTTGCTGAGCGCACAGGTGTTAACCCCAAGAGCATTCATGCATATATTGCTGGAGAACACGGAGATTCTGAAATACCACTATGGTCATCGGCAACAATCGGGAATATTGGACTACTTGATTATAAGGCGATACCAGGTTTTGAGCCACTTACTGCTAATGTGCGCAATGATATATACAAAAAAGTTGTTGATTCCGCATACCGCGTAATTGATGGAAAAGGAGTTACCAATTATGCAATTGCGCTCGCATGTGTTGATATTATTACATGTATTGCTCGCGATGAACGCCGTATAATGCCGTTGTCGACTCGTGTTGAAAATCTTGAAAGCGTTGAATGTGTCTGTATGAGTTTGCCACTAGTTGTTGGAGGTACTGGAATTGTCAGCCAATTGAAGCCATCATTGTCTACTGATGAACTGGTTGGATTGCAGTCTAGTGCAGCATTTTTAAGTGAAACACTTGCAAATTTCGGGTATGGTAAATAACAACTGCCTGTGAAGAAATGAATCTGAAAAAATCGCGCGCCGAACAACAGGCAATTGGAGCATTAAAAGGTGCTCTAAAGCGGACTAGTGCATGCATAGGGCAGGACTTTGATGTTGCTGTTGCAGTTTCTGGAGGTGCAGATTCGCTTGCACTTGCCACAACAGTATCAAAAGTGTTGGGCAAAGGAAACTTCTTTTCAATTACAGTTGATCATGGTCTTCAACCAAAATCTGATGATGTATCAAAAAGTGCTGCTATACAATGTCTTGAGTTGGGTGCGCGAGTTGCAATTCAGGAAAAAGTTTCAATTCAAGGTGCTGCAAATTTGGAAGCTAAGGCACGAGATGCTCGTTATGAAGTATTTCGGAAAATAATTACTCAGCATGAAAATGAACATATGCAAAAACTTGTTGTATTACTTGCGCATACGCTAGATGACCAGGCGGAAACTGTTTTGCTAGGTCTTTCAAGAGGTTCTGGAACAAGTGCGCTTTTTGGAATGTCTGAATTTACCAATAACTACTTACGGCCTTTTCTTGCGGTTAGACGTAGTCAGACTGAAGAAATTTGCACGGCGAATGGTTTGGACTACTGGATTGATCCGACTAATAGTTGTGCAGAAGAAGATGATTTGTCTAAATTTCCAATGCGTTCAAAAGTGCGAAGTTTATTATTGCCCAAGTTTGAGTGTCTATTTCCTGGTATTCGCAAAAACTTGGCTCGCACAGCAACAATTCTTGGTGCAGATAGTATTTACCTAGAAAAAGTTGCGCGTGATGAATATGAAAACTGCATAAGTATGTACAAGAATGAAGTAGAACTTAGTATAGAGAAGTTGCAATTACTAGAATATGCTTTGCGATGGAGAATTATACGAATATGGTGTAAAACTCATGCAGATTCCGAACAACATTCATTTGAACGCATTTTGGAAATTGATAGGCGTTTAATTCAACTTAACGGTTTGGGCGGTAGAAATATTGAATTACCAGGCAAAAAAATTGTGCATAGAACTAAACGAAATACACTTCAACTACAAAACGTTATTCCACTCGCGCTTAAGGAACATTAGCATATTGTCTCTGCGCAAAGTTGCCATTGGTGCATAAATACTGTGAGCAGCATCAACGCCAAGTGTTATTCCATTGTTTTTTGCCCAGCAAATAGAACTTCTTGTTTCAGTATCTTGTATATCTAAAATGTCCGAAAAATCGCAACTGGTTATCTGCAAAATTCCACCTGCAAATCTATGTAAGAATAGTGCCATCTGACTTCTTAGTACAGGGGCATTAGGGTCATAAAAGGATGTGGTTATTGTTATGCCTTTTGAGGATAGCCATTGAATTTCCTTGTAGAATTGGTGAGTTGTTGGGACATCTTGAAAATTGGATGTTGCTGGTGGTACAAAGTTTGGTTCTCCTGCAAGTCGGTATAAAAATGCTGCCATTTGAGCCCTTGTAACACTCTCTGCAGGCATAAAATGCACTGTGTCAACGCCAGTTGTAATTCCATGGTTAAGACCCCACAATATGGATTCTGCTACCTCTGGATTTGCATCCACTTCAAGATCTACATCTGTAAATGGAAGAGTTTGTATATTATTTTTCACGCTGAGTTCCACAGTGCGCGGCTCTCTTGATACTAATGGAGTAGAATTGCCAGCTTGATTTCTTGCAACAACATTAATATAATAATGACCAGGCATCATATTTTCAGCTGTGAATGTGTGTGTTTCGCTTGGTAAAATTACAACTCTAACAGTTGCTCCACTGCTGTTTGTAATTGTCAACAAATAGTCGTCAACAGGTTTTTCTTTTGATGCAGTTGGTTCAACCCAGTTGATTTGTATATTTTTCTCATTATTTATGCTGCTTGATAGACCAGTTGGTGCATCTGGAACTGTGATTGGCTCTGGCGTTGGCGTTGGACCTAATGCTTTAACTACCTCTACTGAATGAGCTACATCAAGTAATCCATTGCCAAAATACTGATCCTTTCCATGATCACCTATATCTCTTGCGCCAGTATATAATGCATCTTTTACTTGAGCAACTGTTAAATCTGGCTTGAAACGATATAAAAGTGCAGCAGCAGCAGCAACTAATGGTGCAGAATACGAAGTCCCAGAACCAGTGAAATTACCAGTTTGAATACTATTACCACTTTCCGTTGCAAGTATGGATACATTATCTCCGCCTGCTACTATATCAATTTTGTTGCCATAACAGGAAAAAGATGCATGGTTTTCTGTACTGGTTGTGGATCCAACTGAAATGACATAATCATCTGATGCGGGGTAGTTTATACTTGTGTTGCCATCATTACCAGCGGCAGCAACTATAACAACATGCTTTTCTTTTGCAACTTGTATCGCCGCAGCAATATCTTGAGCTACTCCATGAGTTCCAAGTGAAATGTTAAGGACTTTACAGTTGTCAACTAATACTGCATATTTAATGGCATTTGCAATATCTGCACTGCTCATATCTGCACTGTTCTGCATGGTTTTATAGAAACTAATAGGTGTGTCATATGCTGCACCCGCAATACCAGTTCCATTGTTTACACTTGCTCCAATTAAAGATGCAACATTTGTTCCATGCTCTTTTTTTGTATTTGCTCCAGTTATACTATCAGGTGTGGTATTAGTATTCGCACATAGAGTTGATGAATTGATATCTATTGTAGTTACATATGTAAACGTGCAGCCAGATTGAATGGTTCCTTGTGTGTTGTCTGTTTGGTAATATGCAGTATCAATAACACCAATTTTTACATTGTTCTTTGAATCTTCTGTCAGTTCTGACCAGACAGAGTTAAATTTTGAGCCACCTTGATTACTCTTGAGCGGATAACCACCAGCATTAGTAAAACCTGGGTCATTGGGAGTTGCAGTATATGCTAGTACATGCATTCTCTTGGACCTTTGAACAGAATCGTATAGACCTGTCTCATTCAGTTCATCAATAATTTCATCAATATTTGTGTCAACTTTTAGAGTTAGAGTAGGATTAAACGGCATTCTTTCACCCAAAAGCAGCAAATTGTCAACTTCTTGTTTATTGGTCAGTTCTGGAATGTTTTGGACACTACTAAATACATCTCGAATATTTACATCATCTTTTGGGGTTGCACTAATAACTCCATCAATTGTATCCAAACCAGTTTCTGTATCCAAACCAGTTTCCTCCATCTGGCTGACTGCAACTGCGTTGGCGGTGTTCAGCGACAAAGTAACCCCACAGTTTAACGCTGTTGTTAAAACCAACACAAAAATCGCTAATGCAGATATTCTACTAAATGCTCCACTTTTAATCATGCTAACATTATACCACAGGGGGGTATGACATTTTGGGCTTATATTTGCCTTCCACTTACTTAATGATGCAATTTTCATCTAAATTTTTCACTGCACCGCTTATTAACAGCAACACCAATACAACTTTTAGAATAACAGAAACATTAACACCAGCATTAGCAGTAGTAAAACCATCAACCTCATCAGAAGTTGTATTAACCACTTTAACACTTCCTAATGCCATCACCAAGACTAAAAAAACTGCTTTGATATGATATTAAATATTCATTATATATTCAGTGTCATCTGCAAAAGAAACCGAATATTGCCGTAATATCACCAAAAGAAACTTCTTCCATTATTAAACATTTGAAATTTGCTTAAAGTTTGCTTAAAGTTTCACTTTAATATTCCCCAAGAACTAATCTGAGGTAAAATGTCATAGGACTGTGGTATAATGAAGTTGTGAAGAAATTTGAAGAGTTTGGTATTAAGTCAGAAACCGTAGAGTCCCTAAAGGAAGTTGGTATTGAATACCCATTTGAAATACAGGAGCTGTCTTTACCGATTGCTCTTGAAGGGCGCGATATTATCGGACAAGCCAAAACTGGAACTGGTAAAACTTATGCGTTTTCAATTCCGCTACTAGATAAAATAGCTGGTGGGAATAAGATTCCGCGCGCATTAATTATTCTACCAACTCGCGAACTTGCTATACAGGTTACTACTGAACTAAAAATTGCATCTTCTAAGAGAACCGATAAAATTTCAATAGCAACAGTTTATGGTGGTGTTAAAATTGAATCACAATTTACAGCACTTAGAAATGGTGTTGATATTGTTGTAGGAACACCAGGACGTATAGTAGACCTAATTGACCGCTCTAAACTCAATTTGTCAGAAGTTGAATATCTTGTACTTGATGAAGCAGATCGTATGTTAGATTTTGGATTTATTGATAGTATTGAGCGGATTATTTCAAATATTCCAGTACAACGACAAATGCTTTTATTTTCAGCGACACTTTCTGGTGGTGTACTTCAACTTGCTAAAAAGTACACAAAGAATGCTGTGCGTATTTCAACACTTACTGATAATGAAGGTGGAGAAACAGTTGAACACATTGATAACTTTGTGTATCTTACACATCGCTTGGACAAACCAGAATTACTTTCCCGAATGCTGCAATCAACTCCTAGAGAGAAATCAATTGTATTCACAAAAATGAAAATGCGTGCAGAATCATTGTCAAAGAATTTGAAACAGCGTGGTTTTAATGCATATCTAATACATGGAGGTCTTGACCAGGCAAAACGTGAGCGCATTCTTAAAAAGTTCAAGGAATCATCAGTTGATGTTTCTGCTCCAAAACAGGCAGTGCTGGTTGCATCAGATGTTATGGCTCGCGGAATTGACATTGATAATATATCTCATGTCTACAACTATGAGTGTCCAGATGATGAGGCAGCGTTTTTACATAGAACTGGAAGAACTGGGCGTGCAGGTACTTTGGGCATTTCTGTCACCTTTGTTGACTGGGAAGATGTAGTTCGCTGGCGGTCGATTGCCAAGGAGTTGAATATGAGTGATACTCAACCACAGGAAACATATTCTTCAAGTGATACTTATCAAGCAGAATTGGGTGTACCAGATAATGCAACTGGATTTGTTAATGGAGTTAGTAAGGAATCTGCAGGCAAATTGGACACTGGACAAAGATCTCGTAGTTCAAATGGTGGCGCTCGTAGAGGCAATCCGAGCAGTAGATCCAATTCAAATGAACACGGTCGTAGAAATACTTCAAGCGACTCCAAAAGGAAGCGTAGTAATAACAAAAACGGTTCAGGTGATCCAAAGAAGCAGGTTCCAGCTGGCAGTAAAAGTAGAGCAGATGGTTCAAAGAAGTATTCCAAAAAGAGAACGTGGACTGCAAAACCGCGTACAAAATCTAGGAGCTCAAAAGATGGTGGAGGCGGTAACTAGTACACAAAGATGCCCAATATAGTTAGTCAATTACTACAAGTTAGGCCAAGAAGAGCAAAACGAAATGCAAGTTGGGTTGTTTTGCTCGGTTCGCTTTGTGCACTTCCTGCACTAGCAGGCGATATGTATTTGCCACTGTTGCCTTCAATGGTGATCGATTTACATACAACTCAATCTATTGCTGGGCTTACTATTTCTGCGACACTTTTAGGAGGTGCATTTGGGCAGATTTTGATAGGTCCACTTTCTGATAAATATGGCCGTCGGAAACCTGTTATTATGGGGATTCTTGTGCATATTATTGTATCGCTGCTTTGTTGTGCGGTTACATCAATTGAACAACTAATTGCACTTAGAATAATACAGGGTGCTGCAAATTCGGTCGCAAATGTTATTGCAATGGCAGTCAGTCGTGATGAGTTTTCAGGCTCAAAGGCATCGCGTATATTATCGCAATTAACGCTAATTACTGGTGTGTCTCCACTGTTTGCACCATCTATTGGAAGTGTGTTAGATGACTTTGGTGGTTGGAGAACGGTTTTCGTTTTGCTGGCACTTGTTGGAGTTGCATTACTAGTTGCTGTTTGGAGGACACTTCCTGAGACACATCCAAAAAATAAGCGCATGAATATCAGCATCTTTAACGCAATTGGGCTTTATAAAGGCGTGCTGTCAAATTACAGATTCGTTGCTTTGAGTCTCGTTGCTGGACTTGCGCAAGCAACCGTTATGTGTTGGATTATTTCTTCACCTTTTATTGCGCAATCTGAATGGCATTTTTCACCGCAGTTGTATGCATTAACTTTTGGAATCAATGGAGTTGGACTAGTAGTTGGTGCACAGGTAAATGCATCATTTGTTGAAAAGATTGGGCGCAAAAATGCACTACGAGCAGCACTTATGATGCAGTTGGTTCTAGCCACCAGTATGCTTCTGTTGACAAGTTATTTTGATAATGCAGGACCAATTTTACTATTACCGATGGTGTTAATAGCATTTTGCCACACATTTGTTACTGCTAATGCAACATCTATTGCACTTGAATTTAATCCAGAGCTTGCCGGAACTGCATCTGCATTTATTGGAGTTATGAATTCGCTACTTCCAGCACTTATTTCACCAATAGTTGGATTTTTGGGTGGAACTTCTGGGCCAGTTGCACTTACTATGTGTTGTACGCTTGTAGTTTCAATGACGACTCTTACATTAGGTACAGGTGTAATTATACGCAAAGATAAACTACCAACTATTCCAAACTTCTAGTTTTTTTAAAAAAGTTTAGTAAATACTTGACAAGGTAAAGATAATGTGATATAATACATAATTGTAGTGAAATGTCTTTTCGTCATATTGCGGTCGGAATGCGTTAGATATAGTGTTTTGTATAAGTAGGAGGATGTTTTGGATACCAAAGCTTCAGGGGTTGTGACGCATCAGTATGGCGTTAATCGTATATCGTTTGGAAAAGTAAAGGAGCCGATAGAATTACCAGATTTATTAGCAGTTCAGCTTGAAAGTTTTGATTGGTTCATTGGAAATGATGCATATAAAGAGCGGCTTAAAAAGTGCGATAAGAATGGAATAAATAAAGAAACTGGTATGAGAATACAGCCTATCTCTGGAATACGAGAGGTCTTTGATGAATTTTCACCACTAGAGGCAACTCAAGGAACTGGTGCTAATAAGAAATCCAAGATTGCACTACATTTTGGGAATATTACTGCTGAACCTCCAAGGTTATCAATTGAAGAGTGTAGAATTAAGAAGGCCTCATATGTTCAGGAGATCTATGTAGAGGTTGAGCTTGTAGAAGAAACATCATCTGGTGAAAAGGCAGAACCCAAGCGCCAAATGGTAAAAATGTGCGAGTTGCCGACTATGACTCCGCAAGGAACTTTCATTGTTAATGGAACTGAGCGTGTAATTGTTTCTCAGCTAGTTCGTTCTCCAGGTGTATATTTTGGTGAAGAGATAAAACGTGGTTCAGATAAAAAACTTTTTAATGCAAAAATAATCCCTAGTCGTGGTTCGTGGTTGGAATTTGAAATTGATAAAAACGATATTCTATCAGTGCGTATAGACCGTAAGCGCAAAACGAACATTATTGAATTCCTTGTACTACTTGGATATAGGACAGACAAGCAAATTCAAGATGCATTTGGCGATACTGAGTTGATTATGAAAGCTCTCGAAGATAAAAGTGTAGATCAACTAGATTATGAAACTGTTGTTAGGACAATATATAGGCGTGTAACCCAAAGTCCAGTTTCAGATTTTGCAACTGCAAGAGGTTTTTTTGAAAACTTGTATTATAATCCGCGCCGTTTTAATCTAGGAAAAGTTGGGCGGCACAAAATTAGCAAGAAACTTGGTGTTAGTGATAAAACTTCAAGAATATTGACTCATGAAGATATTGTTGTCACTATTAAGTATATTAGTGCATTATCTACTAGAGAAAATTTACCAGCAAATGAAGCTGCTGAGTTGAAATTTGGTGAGGTTGAACTGAGTGTAGATGATATTGACAACTTTGCAAATCGCCGTGTTCGAACAACTGGTGAATTAGTTCAAAATGTTTTCCGAACTGGTCTTTCACGCTTACAAACTGTTGTTTCTTCAAGAACTGATTTTGGTAAAACTGAGATCGTTGATTCAGAAGTACATCAATCTGCTGTTCAGAATATCATTAATGAAGTTGCGGGCATTTCCAAGAGTTCGGCTCAGAGAACGGAGAAAAAGACTGGATATATTACTCCGCGTGATGTATTAAACAATACCAATATTGTGCAGTCAGTTATAAGGTTGTTCTTTGGATCATCGCAATTGTCGCAGTTTATGGACCAGAATAATCCACTAGCTGCTTTAACGAACCGCCGTCGTATTTCTGCACTTGGACCAGGCGGACTTAGTAGAGATAGGGCAACTATGGAAGTTCGAGATGTACATACTTCTCATTATGGTCGTGTTTGCCCAATTGAGTCACCTGAAGGTCCAAATATTGGTTTGATTTCTTCACTTGCATCATTTGCGCGCATAAATGACTACGGTTTTATTGAGACACCGTATAGGAAAGTTATAGACGGGAAAGTAACTGATGATGTTATTTATCTTGATGCTGCTCAAGAAGCTAAGGAAATAATTGCTCAGGCAAACCAGAAACTTGATAAGGATGGGCGGTTTGTTGAAAAGCGAGTGTTAGTGCGTGATGAAACTGGAGAAGCTGGCGATGTTTCACCAGAAACGGTTACATATATGGATGTGTCGTCAAAACAGATGGTTTCTATAGGTACTTCATTGATTCCATTCCTTGAGCATGATGATGCAAACCGTGCTTTAATGGGCGCAAATATGCAACGTCAGGCAGTTCCTCTTCTCAAGACTGATGCACCGCTGGTCGGAACTGGTTCTGAATATAGGGCAGCAATTGATACTGGTGATGTTATTTTGGCTAAAGAACCAGGCATAGTAACTGAGGTTCAAGGAAATATCTGCAGAATTATGCAAGATGATGGTAAGACTGGTACATACTATGCCAAAAAGTTTGAGAGAGCCAACCAAACAACTTGTATAAATCAGATCTGGAAAGTTAATGAGGGAGATCGCGTAGAAACTGGTGCAACTTTAGCGGATGGTCCTGCAACAGATGGAGGGGAACTAGCGCTTGGTAGTAATGTTCTAGTTGCATATATGAACTGGGAAGGTTACAATTATGAAGATGCTATTATTTTGTCCTCCAGACTTGTACAAGAAGATGTTCTGTCTTCAATTCATATCGAGGAATATGAGGTTTCTGCAGGTAAAACTAAACTTGGTAATGAAGAAATTACACGTGATATTCCCAATATTGGCGAAGAAGTATTGCGGAATTTGGATTCTGATGGCGTTATACGAGTAGGTGCTGAAGTTAAATCTGGTGATGTTTTAGTTGGTAAAGTTACTCCTAAGGGTGAACGAGCGTTTAGAACTCCAGAAGAAGCAATCCTGGCTGGTATATTTGGAGATAATGCAAAAGAAGTTCGTAATGCTTCGCTAACTGTGCCAAATGGTATACAAGGAACAGTTATTGGTGTGCAGGAATTGTCTCGTGAAAAGGGTGATATACATACTGATGATGTTGATAGAATTATTAAGGTGTATATCGCCTCAAAGCGTAAGATTAGTGTTGGTGATAAGTTGGCTGGTAGACATGGGAATAAAGGTGTTATTTCAACGATTCTTCCTGTTGAAGATATGCCGTTCTTAGAAGATGGTACTCCTGTTGATGTTATTTTGAATCCACTTGGTGTTCCTGGTCGTATGAATATTGGTCAGGTTCTTGAAGTTCATCTTGGTTGGATTGCAAAAAATGGCTGGGATATTAGCAATGTTACTGATGGTGATACTGCATGGAAGAGTGAGATACATGAAAATGCCAAAAAAGCTGATAGGGACACTCTTGTTGCTACACCAGTTTTTGATGGAATTAGTCAGGAAGCTATTAGAGGTCTTCTGAAGTCCGTTAATAAGACACGAGATGATCAGATGCTTGTAAAAGAAAACGGTAAGGCAATTCTTTTTGATGGAAGATCTGGAGAGCCGTTCCCAGAACCGATTTCAGTAGGTTATATGTACATTTTGAAACTTCACCATTTAGTTGATGATAAGATTCATGCTAGAGCAGTTGGACGCAATACCATTATTACAAAACAACCACTTGGTGGTAAGGCTCAATTTGGTGGACAAAGATTCGGTGAGATGGAAGTTTGGGCACTGGAAGCATACGGTGCAGCTCATGTTTTACACGAAATGATGACAATTAAGTCTGATGATACTGTTGGCATGCAGCGCACATTTAGTGCAATAGTTAAGGGTGATAATGTTCCACCAGCGTCAATTCCAGAATCATTTAAGGTTCTGCGACAAGAATTATCCGCGCTTGCATTAAATGTTGACATTATTTCAGATCATGAAGGTGTTGTTAATGTGACGGATTTGTTTGATGATGGGGTAAAAAAAGTAGTTCCAAAAAACCAGTTTTCACCAATTAGGTCAAATGCACAAGCACAAATAGTTAATAGTAGTACTGAGAAAGAAGGAAAGTAATAATGATTGATGTTAACCAGTTTAATAAATTGAAGTTGTCTCTTGCAACATCTGATGAGATTCGCCGCACATCAAAAGGAGAGGTTAAAACTGCTGAAACTATTAACTATAGAACTTTAAAACCTGAAGTTGGTGGTCTTTTCTGCGAGCGAATATTTGGACCATCAAAGGATTGGGAATGCAGTTGCGGTAAGTACCGTGGTGTTGCGAATAAGGGTATTGTTTGCGAAAAATGTCGTGTTTTGGTTACCAGAAATAGGGTTCGCCGTGAACGTACTGGTCATATTGAACTAGTTCGCCCAGTTACTCATGTTTGGCATTTTAGAGGTACTCCTTCTAGGCTTAGTTATTTACTAGATATTTCAATTAAAGATCTTGAAAATATTATCTACTATAATGCACATTATATAACTTCTGTTGATTCTCAAAAACGCTTGTTGGATTTGGAGATGCTAAAAAAAGAGTATGAAAAGCGCATTGAAGTATTGAGAAGTACTCGCGATGACAAGCTTGAGGAGCGTCAAAGAATTCTTAAGGATAATCTCAGTAAGTTTCCAGATAATGCTCCAAATGCAGATGAGGCGAAATCGGTTCTAAAAGAGCAAGCAGCGATATATGCGCAAAATGAAGAACGTAGATATGCAGAAATGATTGAAAATGAAAATAGGGTTTGGGAACTTTTCAGCAATCTTAGTGCTGGTCAATTGATTAAGGACCTCAAAATTTACCGCCAGTTGAAGATGGAGTATGCTGAATATTTTACTGCTAGTATTGGTGCATCATTTGTTGAAGAACAGCTTAAGAAAATCAACCAGCAAGAATTAGTTGCTGAACTTCGGGAAACTATTGAAAATTCTGAGGGAGCTAAAAAGGTGCGTGCGCAGAAGAGACTTTCAATTCTCAATGCGTTCATTACTTCTGGTAATAAATTAGAGTCTATGATATTATGGACAATACCAGTTATTCCACCAGAATTGCGCCCAATTGTACAACTTGATGGCGGTCGCTTTTTCTATTCAGATTTAAATGACTTGTACCGCAGAGTTATTATATGTAATAATGCGTTGAAGAAATCTTTGAACGAGAATTCTACTCCTTTGGTTATTAACAACAACTGTAGACTACTGCAAGAAGCAGTTGACTCGTTGTTTGATAATGGTCGACGCGGTCGCCCAGTTACTGGTTCAGGAAATCGTCCACTTAAGTCACTTTCTGACATGCTCAAGGGTAAAAAGGGTAGATTTCGCCAAAATCTGTTAGGAAAACGTGTAGACTATTCTGGTCGTTCAGTTATTGTTGTAGGTCCTGAGTTGAAAATGCATCAGTGTGGACTTCCCAAATCTATGGCGTTAGAGTTATTCAAGCCCTTTGTTATGAAGAGGTTGATAGAGTTGTCCTATGCGCAGAACCCTAAATCTGCAAAGAGAATGGTTGAAAGACAAGATGATAGTGTTTGGGACATTTTGGAGGAGGTTATTCGCGAACATCCAGTGTTGCTTAATCGCGCGCCAACTTTGCATAGACTTGGTATTCAGGCATTTGAGCCATTACTAGTTGAGGGTAATGCAATTAAGTTGCATCCACTAGCTTGTACTGCATTTAATGCTGACTTTGATGGAGACCAGATGGCAGTTCATCTTCCACTTTCTGTTGAAGCTCAAGCTGAGGCGCGAGTTTTGATGCTAGGTGCGAATAATATCCTAAAGCCTTCTGATGGCAAGACAATTACTATGCCTTCACAGGATATGATTATTGGTCTGTACCACTTGACGCGTGTAAATAGTGACGAAACAAGTGTTGACATTAAGAAGTTGCGGCATTTCGTGGATGAAAATGAAATTCAAATGGCCTTTGATCTGCGGCAGATTAAACTTGGTGATTTGATACGAGTTCCAATCAATGGGTTGCTTACTACTACTTCTTTTGGTCGCATCATCTTTAACCAAACACTTCCTGATGATTATCCATTTGTAAATCGGCTTGTAGCTAAAGGTAATCTTGGTGAAATTGTTGATGATTTAGTTGCTAAAAAATATCCAACAGTTCAGATCAATCATACACTAGATAAAATGAAAGAGTATGGATTTACATGGTCTTCGAGGTCTGGTGTTTCAATTGCGTATTCCGATATTGTTCCCACTGATAAGAAGTCTGAAATCTTGCAAAAGGCAGAGTCTGATGCAGAAAAAATTCAGGCTCAATATGATTCTGGTTTGGTTACTGATGCTGAGCGTCGAGCAGCCCTAATTGAATTATGGACTAAATGCACAGATGATGTTTCGGATAATATGCGCGAAAATTTTGATGCGGATCTTCGTAACACCTTGAATACTATGGTTTCTTCAGGTGCACGTGGTAACTGGATGCAGGTTAGACAGATTGCTGGTATGCGTGGTTTGGTTGCGAATCCAAAGGGTGAAATTATCCCGCGTCCGATTAAATCAAACTATAGTGAAGGTCTTTCGGTTCTTGAGTACTTTATTGCATCTCATGGAGCAAGGAAAGGCTTGGCTGATACAGCACTTAGAACTGCAGACTCTGGATATTTAACTCGTCGTTTAGTTGATGTTTCTCAAGACATTATAGTTCTTAAGCAAGATTGTGAAACAATTAAGGGCATTGAGTATGAATTAACTTCCAAGAACAAGGCTATGAAAACAATTTGGGGTCGTTATCTCGCGGATATTGTATTGGACAAGAATGGCAATGAAATTGCAAAGAGAGGCGATGAAATAACTGCTGATTTAATTAACGAGTTCTTAGAGCTTGGTGTTGATAGCGTGAATGCTAGGACTTTGCAGACATGTTCATTGTCAACTGGTATATGCGCAAAATGCTACGGAATATCTATGGCAACTGGTAATATAGTTGATGTTGGCGAGGCAGTTGGTATTATCGCTGCACAATCTATTGGCGAACCTGGAACTCAGTTGACCATGAGAACATTTCACACTGGTGGTGTTGCTGCTGCTGCTGATATTACACAAGGTCTTCCTCGTGTTGCTGAATTGTTTGAGGCAAGAACTCCAAAGGGTGAAGCGCCAATTGCAGATGCAACTGGTAGGATTGAAGTTCTTGAACAAGAGCATCAAAGGGTCTTTATAATTACTCCAGATGATGAAGATATTAAACCTATTGAATACAAGACATCAAAATTGCAGAAGTTATTAGTTTCAGATGGAGACAAGGTTATTGCTGGTGATCAGTTAACTGAGGGTGCAGTTGACCCTAAGAAGTTGCTTCGTATTCGTGATGCTGTTGCTGCACAGAAGTATCTAATTGACCAAGTTCAGGAGGTGTATGAAAGTCAGGGTGTAGATATTCACAATAAGCATTTGGAAGTTATAGTCCGTCAAATGCTGCGCTTTGTTTGTATTACTGAACCAGGTGATACTGAATATGTTGCTGGTATGCATGTTACTCGTAACTCGTTTGAGGAAACTAACCGCAAGATTGTTTCAGAAGGTAAACAGCCTGCAACTGCTCGTTTAGAACTACTTGGAATAACTAAGGCATCTCTTAAAACAGAGTCGTGGCTTTCTGCAGCATCTTTCCAAGAGACAACACGCGTTTTAACTGATGCTGCTGTTGAAGGTAAAGAGGATCAGCTGTATGGTTTGAAGGAGAACATCATTATTGGACGACTAATTCCTGCAGGAACTGGTCTTTCCCTTTATACTGATGCAGTTGCTGAACCTTCGGATGCTGCTAGACAAGCATTTTTCCCGAATTTCTCAAAAGACGCATTTGATGCATTTGACTACAATTCATTTGAGAGTGGCTTAGATGATCTTCAGGTTGGAAGTAGTGAAGATTTTAATACAGATACTAGCGGTGATATTAGTGATGAGTACTTGGACAAAATCCAAAAGACTTATTTTGAAGGCATTGAAGCTGTTGATGAACAAGTCAAGAAACAAGCAAATAATAATGGAAAGCAAGGTCCATCGCCTTATCCACTATTTCAGGGGATTTAGATTTAATGCAGCATCTGCTAACAATTGGGGAGCTTGAAAAGCAAGAAATTTGGGATATCCTAAATGAGGCTATGCGGATCAAGCATGGTGTTGTGCGGTTTAATGATATTGGTGTTTTTCAGAATAAGCATATACTGATTGTTGGCGATATACTGCACTCAAGGGTGGCTAGATCTAATTTAGAACTTCTGACAAAGCTTGGGGCGCGAGTTTCTTTCGTTGCTCCAGGTACTTTGTTGCCAAAAGATATTGATGATTGGTCTGTTACAGTTAATTACTCACTAGATAGCGCATTGAAAATAGCAGATTTTGATGCAATTATGATGCTTAGAATTCAAGAAGAGCGTATGCTCGGAGACGGTTTCTTTCCAACACTTCAAGAATATGTTCTGCACTATGGATTGACTAACGAAAGAATTGCAACAGTTGCAAAAGAAGTTCCTATATTACATCCAGCACCTATAAATAGAGGTCTTGAAATTAGTTCGTCTATTGCAGATTCTGAAAAGTCATTGATCAACCACCAGATTAGAAACGGTGTATATACGCGCATGGCTGTTCTAAAGTTGTTAATAAATCCAGATGCAACTGCGCCTGATTCTGAGAGTTTGAAGGGTATAACTGTTTTGAACTTGTTCTTTGAAAATTCTACAAGAACGCGATTTTCATTTGAAACTGCTGAAAAAAAGCTTGGTGCATCTGTAATGAATTTTTCTGCTTCTGGTAGTTCGGTTTCTAAAGGAGAAAGTCTAAAAGATACTGTAACAACTTTGTATGCTATGGGTGTTGATGCAATTGTTATCCGCCATCAAGATTCTGGGGCTGCTTTTAGACTGGCGCATTCTGGATGGATTCCTCTTCCAGTTGTTAATGCGGGCGATGGAACACATGCACATCCAACTCAGGCGCTATTAGATGCATTAACTTTGCGCGAACACTTTTCAGGATTTTCCCAAATCTACAAAACTGCTGATGCATATGGAAAAGAGGTTAAAACAACTTGAGCGAGAATATTCAAGATGAAGACATTAATTCTGAGATGAAGACATCATTTCTTGAATATGCCTATTCTGTTATTTATGCTCGCGCACTTCCAGATGCTAGGGATGGATTAAAACCAGTTCAGCGTCGTATTCTTTTTCAGATGAATCAAATGCATCTAACTCCAGACCGTCCTTATATCAAGTCTGCGCGTGTTGTTGGCGATGTTATGGGTAAGCTACATCCACATGGAGATTCTGCGATTTATGATGCTATGGTACGACTTGCGCAGTCTTTTTCGCTTCGACTTCCACTAGTTGATGGACATGGCAACTTTGGGTCTTTAGATGATGGTCCTGCGGCTGCTCGTTATACTGAGGCCAAAATGACAACTGCTGCAGTTTCTATGTGCGAGAGCCTTGATGAAGATGTTGTAGATTTTGAGTCCAACTACGACAACAAGCTTAAACAACCAACTGTATTATCATCTGCAATACCGAATCTACTAGTTAATGGTGCATCTGGAATTGCAGTTGGTATGGCAACAAATATGCCTCCGCATAATCTTCGAGAAGTTGTTCATGGTGCAGTTTTTCTACTTGATAATCCAGATGCTAGTTTAGAAGACTTGATGAGGTATATTAAAGGTCCTGATTTGCCAGGTGGTGCTAAAATAGTTGGACTAGATACAATAAAAGAAGCATATATAACAGGTCGTGGAATATTCAAAATGCGTGCAAAGGCAAGTATTGAGAAGGTTAGTGCAAAAAAACAAGGAATTGTCATTACACAATTACCATATGGAGTTGGACCAGAAAAAGTGATTGAAAAGGTCTCCGAGTGTGTAAGATCGCATAAACTTGAGGGAATTACTGGTATTACGGATTTGACTGATCGCAAGAATGGTTTAAAGTTGCAGATTGAGGTTAAAAATGGATTTAATCCGCACGCTATTTTGGCGAAGTTGTATAAATTAACACCTCTTGAAGAAAGTTTTGGAATTAACAATGTTGCTCTAGTTGATGGCGCTCCGCAAACGCTTGGACTTCGGCAATTATTACAGGTGTGGATTGACCATAGGCTTGAAGTAGTGAAGAGACGAACACAATTCCGCTTAAATGCGGCTCGCGATAGATTACATCTTGTAGAGGGCTTGTTGATCGCAATTTTAGACATTGACGAAGTTATTCAGGTGATTCGAAGTTCTGAAGATACTCAAGAGGCAAGTGTTCGACTGCAGAGTGTTTTTGAACTAGATGAGATTCAGGCAAATTATATTTTAGACCTTCGATTACGCAGATTGACAAAGTTTTCCAGAGTTGAACTTGAGAATGAGAAGTCAAACTTATTAACACAAATTGCTGAACTTGAGGAAATTCTTGGTGATCGACAAAAGCTTAAAAGTACTGTTAAGTCGCAGATGCATGAAGTTGCCCAAAAATTTGGAGATGATCGCAGAACAGTTCTATTGAGTAGTGATGAACAAACAACATCTTCAGTTGACCTTTTAGGGGAGTTTTCTGGTGTTGGTAATTGTGCTAATACAGGCAGTATAATGAAATCTTCGCTAGGAAAACAGAGTCTTTCGCTTGAAATTCCTGATATGCCCTGTGATATATATTTAAGTGCAACTGGGTTAGTTGCATCGGTTCTTGCACAGGATGGGCAAAAAACAATACTAGAAGATGATCGTGCACCGCATGATGCTATTAGTAAAGTTATTAGGAGTTCTACGCGTTCAAATTTTGGTGTTTTAACTTCGCATGGCCGTGTTTTTTTGATATCTACACTTGATTTACCACAGTTGGCAGTGAGCTCGAATCAAGCAATATCTGGACTTTCTGGCGGTATTCCATTATACAGCTTGCTTGAAGGCTTGCAGAAAACTGAAACACCAGTTACGATTATGAGTCTTTATACAACTGAAGAAGAGTTGAAAACTGCACCTCCTTTTGCAATTGGAACTACTTTTGGAATAGTAAAAAGAGTTCGTCCAGAAGTAATTCCAACTGATAGATCTGGAAATTATCATAGTGTTTTTGAATACATTGTTTTGCAGGAGGGAGATTCTGTTATTGGAGGAATTGAGGCACCTGATAATACTGAGCTTGTGTTTGTTTCAACTGATTCCAATCTTTTGCACTATAGTGCTTCTCTTGTGCGTCCGCAGGGTAGAATTGCTGGAGGAATGGCTGGAATTAAACTCTCAGATGGACAAAAAGTGCTGTTTTTTGGTGCAGTTTATGAGAAGGATGCGCTAGTGTTTACAGTTGCTGGTGATGGTATGGCACTTCCAAATACGCAGACAGGGTTTGGAAAGTTGACACCGTTTGAGTTGTATCCATCTAAGGGGCGGGCAACTGGGGGAGTGCGTTCTCAAAAGTTCTTAAAAGGGCAGAATTCGTTAATATATGCGTGGATAGGTGCTAAAAATGCTAGAGCAAACACTTCCACTGGTGCTCCAAAAGAATTACCAGAAATTGATATGCGCAGAGATGGTTCAGGTACGAAACTTTTTGCAGTAATTAGTGCTGTTGGAGCGTTCGCGCGCACAGAGGGAGAGGGAACGGTCTAATCCTGTGCAATCGTACTACTTGTTACTGCGTTGCACTACTAAATTGTGCGCGTTACGCGCTTGCGTGCGGAAAATTGTGTAATGCAAAGCATTACACAATTATTAAAATGTGCAAGCGCAATTTGGAGTATAGCGCAAAGCGCTATACTGTTTTAAGCGTGCAAGCGCAGTTTAACAGCGTATTTTGTAAACAAAACACTCCTATTTGAGCGCAAGCGCAGTTTGATGGCCTAATTCAAAAGCATTAGACCGTATTGGTGCAAGCATACGCAAGTTGAATGTGTAATGCTTTTGAATTAGACTATTAGATAGCGTAATCAGAAAATTACACTGCGAGACCGCTGTTGGAAGTGTATGACTTTCTCCACTGCGGTCTTCATTTGCATTTCATCTGGATCATTATATATAATCGGTTGTTGTAATTTTTCTAGTACTATTAACTGTAGTTTATTCTTAGATACCTTTTTATCCAATTTCATGCATTTTGTCATATCTTCAAATGATGCGTTGAGTTCTAATGAAGTTGGCAAATTTAACAACTTTGCGTAATTGTAATGTGTCTGTAGTAGTTCTTTGCTTAAAATGCCGTTCGCATGAGCAAATTCTGCAGCAATTAGCATACCTAAAGAAACGGCTTCACCATGTCGTAAATTATAATCATCTAGTTTTTCAATTGCATGCGCAAAAGAGTGTCCATAATTCAGGAAGATCCGATTACCAGACTCTTTAAAATCTTCGCAAACAAAGTGCTTCTTCGCCTTAACTGTGCGGTAAATAATTTTCTTGAGGTTTTTATCCACATCATCATTTATCAAGTCTAGGATTTTGGCATCTTGAATAAGACCCATCTTCAGCACTTCGCCCATAGCCTGAGTGAATTCACGTGCAGGAAGTGTATATAATGTGTTCATTGCTGCAACAACTCCGATTGGACTGTAGAAAGTACCACATAAGTTTTTACCCTGTTCTAGGTTAATTCCAGTTTTACCGCCAACTGAAGCATCAACCATTGCTAGAAGACTAGTCGGTATATTCAAATTCTTAATTCCTCGCATATATGTACTTGCAACAAAACCGCTAAGGTCAGTAACTGCGCCGCCGCCAAAACCTATAATTGCATCACTACGCACAAAACCTAATTCCGCTAGTTTTCTTAGGGTAGTTGTGTATGAGGTTGTAGTCTTTCCTCGTTCTGCATCTTCAACCTCGATTGTGTATGCATTATAATTTAGCAATTTTAGTGCATCTAACAGCCCTATTAAGTGCCTTTTAACGCTTGCTGTGTGTATAACAGCCACCTTTGAAACATCGCTTCCTAGAAGGCTTACAGCGTTATAATATACACTTTTAGACTTACTGATTATGACATCATACAGATCATCATCAGCATTTATTGTTATTACACTAGTTTTTTTCACGAAGTTGCGAATTTGTTTGCGTGCTATATTTATACTATTTTCAGAGTCAACCTGAATCCTAAATGTGCAAGCATTTTCCAGATTTGCTGTTCGTACTGCTTTCAATTTATCCCAATGCTTGCTAATATCATCAACTGTTCGATTCTGGTCACCAAAAAGTGGACGTGTATAATTCTTGCGGTTTATTCTTTCAATTGCTATTTGCTTGTCCACATCTAAATATACGACTACTCCTCCATTCATACGGTATTCGCGAAGCAACTGACGGCTTTCTTTTTGTTCAACACTACCACCACCAAGAGATACAATGCCATCAAAGTTATGCAGTAAATCTTCTACAGCTCTAACTTCAGCCTCTCTAAAAGATGCTTCACCTTTCTCTTTGAAGATCTGCTCAATAGTAGAACTTAAAGAAGTGGAAATTACTACATCACTGTCTGCAACTGGTACACCATATTTCTCGCCATATGCTGTAGCAACTTTGCTTTTTCCGCTTGCTGGCATTCCGATTAACACAACTTCTGGCTGCATTTATATATCAACTCCGCGTTTTAAGAACTTCTGAATCCGAATCTGATATGCTCCAAAGTTGGATTTAATCTCTTCTACTGAATCTTGCCCGAACTTCTTGCATATAAAATCTGCTAGAGTTATAGCAACCATCGAGCTAGCAACCACACTTGCAGGAAAAACTGCAGAAATATCAGATCTCTGAGAATGTGCTTTTTCTTGCGATGCGGTATGAATGTTGATGCTTGGTAATCCTCCAGGAATTGACGGTATCGGCTTAACTACTGCACGAACAACTACAGGCATTCCATTGGAAATTCCGCCTTCAATTCCTCCTGCATGATTTGAAGCTCTTGTGACTTTACCATTTTGGTCATATATTATATGATCATGTGCTGCAGTTCCATAAGTGTTCGCTAATGCAAAACCATCGCCAATTTCAACACCTTTAAATGCCTGAATGCTCATAATAGCACCTGAAAGTGCAGCATCTAGTCTGGTCTTTGCAGTTATGTACGAACCTAGTCCATGAGGTACATTTTTAGCAATAACTTCAACGATTCCACCAATTGTTTCACCATGCTTTTTGGCATCCTGAGCTACACTTTCGCAGTCATTAAGAAATTCTTCAGTACTTTGAGTGAGCTGTTTTTTGGCTGTTCCAAACTGCAAAACTTCGTAATCTACTCTAATTTTACAAACTTGCTCTATAAACTTCTTGGCAATTGCTCCAGCAGCAACTCTAGCAGCAGTTTCTCTAGCAGATGCTCTTTCAAGTACATTTCTTGCAGTATCAAAACCGTATTTCAAGATGCCTTCAAAATCTGCATGACCTGGTCGCGGTCTCACTAATTGATCAAACTTCTCGCTTTCGGGCATGTTCGGTTGTGCCTGATTATCAAAAGTATTAGTATTTACTGGATCTGGAGACATAATCTTGTCCCATTTGTGCCACTCGCTGTTTTCTATTTCAATTGCTATTGGACTTCCGATTGTGTATCCTTGTATTACACCAGATACAATTCTAACAACATCCTTTTCAAACTTCTGACGATCACCACGTCCAACTCCAAGCCGTCTTTTGGCAAGTTCCTGTATAATATCATCAGTTTGAATTTGAACACCAGCAGGAATACCTTCAAGTATGGTAATCAACTTAGGTCCATGTGATTCACCAGCAGTATAATAGCAAACCATAACGAATTACTTTGTTCCCAAGATATCGACAACGAATACTAGTGTATCAGTTCCACCAATTCCAGCTTGTGGAACACCCCTTGCTCCATAACCATATTCTGGCGGAATTGAAATCAGCACTCGTGAACCAGTTGTTTTACCAACAAGTGCTTCATCCCACCCTTTTATAACTGCACCAACACCAATTGGAAACGATATTGAACTTCCTCTTGCAAATGAAGAGTCAAAAACATCTCCACCATAAACTACACCGTGGTAGTTTACATCTATGCTCTGACCAGCTTTTACTTCTTCTCCTGCGTTCAAGCCATTTTCTGATGAAAGAACGAACACCTCAAGACTTTCTGGTGCTGTTTTATCATTGAACTTGATTTCTGGTAGTACACCAAAATCTCCTACTACTTCAAATGTTTCTTTTGCCATAATTTTACCTTTCTACTTGCTAAAAAAACTATAATCCGCATCTATAACACGGTCTTTATGAATAATCGTACTTTTAGGAACCACTACTATTCCATTTTTAGAGATTGTGAATCCGCGAGCTAAATCTTCTTCTCGATTATAGCCGATCTCAACTCCCTCATCAACTAAGACATACTTGTCCAAGATTGCATTCTTGATCTTTGCATGGCGCTTAATAATAACATTATCTAATAAAATTGACTTGTTTATGTCAACATACGAGTTAATGCGAACACCAGGTGACAAAACAGAATCACTGACTTTTCCGCCAGAAATAATTACACCAGGACTAATTATGGAATTGATTGCAGTTCCTACGCGCTTCTCGTCAAATGAACCATCATGAACGAATTTTGCAGGTGGTAAACCAATATATCCAGTGTGCAGTGGCCAAGATGCATTGTACAAATTGAAAACTGGATGGCTAGATATTAAGTCCATATTTGACTCGTAGTATGCATCAATTGTCCCTAAATCTTGCCAGTAGTTCTGATCCTTCTCTGTTGATTCTGGAATCTTGTTGGTCGTAAAATCATAGAATCCGCATTCACCCTTTTCAACAAAGTACGGAACAATATCTCCACCCATATCATGCGTAGTTTCAGTCTTAGGCAGTCTGTGATCTCTATTTAGAGCTTCAACTAGCGCAGGAACATTTGCAACATAATTGCCCATACTTGCAAGCACCTGATTAGGATTATCTGGAAGACCTTGTGCGCTATCAGGCTTCTCAAGGAAATTCTTAATATATCCAGCTTTTGCACGATCTACTTCAATAACTCCAAATTCCGATGCAGTTTCAATTGGTTGGCGAATTCCAGCAACTGTAAATTCCGCTCCAGATTCAACGTGGCTAGTCACCATTTGCGAGAAATCCATGCGATAAACATTATCAGCGCCAACTACAACAACTATATCTGGTCTTTCATCTTCAATAATATTCAGGCACTGGTAAATTGCATCTGCAGATCCTAAGTACCAGTCTTTTGAAACACGTTGTTGGGCAGGAATTGTTGAGACATAATTACCCAGCAATTGGCTCATTCTCCAGGTTTTTGATATATGACGGTCAAGTGAATGGCTTTTATACTGTGTCAGTACAATAATTTGTAAATAACCAGAATTAACAAGGTTACTCAGCGGAAAATCAATTAGGCGATATGTCCCTCCAAATGGTACTGCAGGTTTCGCACGCTGTTTAGTCAATGGCATTAGGCGTTTACCTTCACCACCAGCTAAAACAATTGCAAGTACTTTTTTGTTCATATTAGTACCCCTATTTCGCTATAGCAATCGACTTTTTGGCAGCTTCAACTGTTGCATCAACGCTAATGCCAAATTCCTTATAAAGGATTGCAGGTGCTCCAGATGCGCCAAAATGTTCAATTGAAACAGGTACACCAGCATCACCTAGATATTTATACCAAGATAGTGCAATACCAGCTTCAATAGTTACACGCGCTTTTACAGATTTTGGCAATACAGATTCTTTATATTCATCACTTTGTTGTTCAAACCACTCAATTGATGGCATAGAAACGACTCGTGCATTAATTCCACTACTAGCAAGCATTTCGCGAGCTTCAACTGCAATCTGCACCTCAGAACCAGTTGCAATTAGAATTACATCAGATTTACCACTAGGAGCATCAAGTAGTATATAACCGCCTTTTGCAACACCTTCTGCACTTGTATATTCTCCATCACGCGGGAAAGTTGGCAAGTTTTGTCTACTAAGAATTAGACCAACTGGTCGATCTTTAATCTTGATGATTTCGCGCCATGCAACTGCAACCTCATTTGCATCTGCTGGTCTAACAATGTCCAGACCTGGTATTGCACGCATAGCAGTAAGATGTTCAATTGGCTGATGAGTTGGACCATCTTCTCCAACCGCAATAGAATCATGCGACCAAACGAAAATGGATGGAATTCCTTGTAATGCAGCAATACGAGCGGAATCGCGCATGAAGTCTGCAAACTGGAAGAATGTTCCACCAAACGCCCTAGTTTTTCCACTAAGTACTATTCCGTTGATAATCTGCCCCATAGCATGTTCGCGAATTCCGAAATGCAAAACGCGTCCATAAGGTGAAGTTTGCCAACTACCTGTTGAATTTTCCTCAGGTGCAAATGACTTTGCTCCACTAATAGTTGTATTATTTGAACCGCCTAAGTCAGCAGAACCGCCCCAAAATTCTGGTAGAACTTCAGCTAGCGCATTAATTACTTTACCTGATGATGAACGCGTTGCAATAGACTCGCCTGCAGGAAATGAAGGAATTGCTTTCTCCCAACCATTTGGTAATTCATCTGCATAAAGACGGTCAAAAAGTCTGGCATTTCCAGGGTTTTCTGCACGGAATTTTGCAAACTTTTGATTCCATTCATCTTGAAGTTTTGCGCCTTTTTGTGCAACTTTACGTGTATGCTCAAGAACTTCATCTGGTACAATAAAACTATCATTTGGATTAAAACCAAGCACTTCTTTTAGTCCAGCGACATTTGCTGTTCCTAATGCTGATCCATGTGAAGATGCATCATTTGTCTTATTTGGAGTTGGCCAAGCAATGAGCGTTCTGAGTGATATAATTGAAGGTTTACCAGTTTCTGCCTTAGCTAGATCAATTGCATCATTAAGTGTTGTAACATCTTCTTTATATTCTGTGCCGCCATTTGTCCAATCTACTCGTTGTGTATGCCAGCCATATGCCTCATATCTTTTAAGAACATCTTCAGTAAAAGCGATATTCGTATCTCCTTCAATTGAGATGTGGTTATCATCCCAGATCACTATTATATTCCCAAGTTTCTGAAGACCTGCTAATGACGCAGCTTCAGATGTAACACCTTCTTGGAGATCGCCATCACCAGCAATTACGAAGATGTTGTGATCAAATGGCGAAGTTCCAGGTGCAGCATCTGGGTCAAACAATCCGCGTTCATATCGTTGTGAATATGCGAAGCCAACTGCTGATGCTAAACCATGACCTAGTGGACCAGTTGTGATTTCAACCCCTTTTGTATGCTTGTATTCTGGATGACCAGGAGTTAACGATCCATAAGTTCTAAAACTCTTTAAGTCATCTAGTTCCACTCCTGCACCAGAAAGGAAGAGTTGTATATATTGCGTAAGTGAAGAGTGTCCAATTGATAAAATAAACCTATCACGACCTGGCCAAAATGTGTCTTTTGGGTTGTGGCGCAAATGCTTTTGATACAGAAGATATGCAACAGGTGCTAGTGAAATTGCTGTTCCTGGATGCCCATTTCCAACCTTTTCTACTGCATCTGCAGCGAGTGCTTTTGCAACTTTTACAGCGTCATCATCAAGTTTTGTCCATTCAATACTTGCCATGTTTAATCCTTTCGTTCCATCTATATGCATTATACCATAAATATACTTATTGTGCATGTGGTTTTTGTGTTCTGAGCAAATTACAATGTGCTATAATAGTTATGTGGGAAAGATTACCTATGACGATGTGGCAATTATTATTCCAGTGTATTGTGATATTATGGTACGCGATGTTGTTAATGCTATAGATGATAAATTCACTACGATTATATGCGTGAATGATGGATCACCTGGTACTGATGTGTCAGATGCGATTCGTTCTACGCGCGCAAAACTAGTTGAGCACTCTGTTAATTTAGGGCAAGGTGCAGCAATTCAAACTGGTGTAGATTTCGCACTTCTTGATGAAAATATCAACTATTTTGTTACGTTCGATGCTGATGGACAACATCAAATTAAAGATGTTGAGCGCCTTGTTAATCGCATGAAATCCGACCCAAGCTTGGATATTGTTCTAGGTTCAAGATTTTTAGGGTCTGCGCAGAATATCACATGGCTAAAACACGCAATGCTTAAATTTGCAATAGTTTTTTCAAATATTACTTCTGGAATTCGATTAACAGATACACACAACGGATTGCGAGTTTTTAATAGAAAAGTTGGAAATGACTTGAAGATTCATATGCCCGATTTTTCACACGCATCAGAAATTCTGTTGAAGATAAGTTCCAATAACTGGAAATATGCAGAAGAACCTGTGACCATTTTATATTCAGAACATTCAAAGAAAAACGGACAAAGTATAATAAATGCCATCAATATTGTTTTTGATGTCATACTGTCAAAGATTAGTGGGAGGTTCTGATGATAATTAAGATTCTGTTACTTGCGGTAGTTTTTGCGCTCGCAGTTAGTGCATTGCGTATAAAAAAAGAGGTACATTCAGGTGCTATAAAGAAAATCGGTTTCATTCTACTACTATTTGGTGGAATTCTTGCCATTTTAGAGCCAGATTTAGTAACTTATGTTGCAAATGCAGTTGGAGTTGGGCGTGGAACTGACCTTGTGTTCTATATATTTGCAGTTGCATTTTTATTTCAGATTATCAATAGTTATGAGGGACATAAGCGCAATGATGAAAAAATTACTGAGCTAGTGCGTAAAATTGCGCTTATGGAGGCTTGTGAACACTACAAAAAGAAAGATACACAACTAAATACAGTTGATAATAATTCAAATTGAAGGGATTTCTAATGATAAGTAGTGTATAATATATATATGATTTCCAGTTATTTAATACTTCTAATCTTCTTAAGCTTGGTGTTTAACGCAGTTGCTCGTAGATTGAAGTTTCCGCCTGAGCTGTTTCTGGTGGTTGTTTCTGGTGCGATTTCATTCATTCCGTTCGTTCCTAGATTCACGATTGATGGATATAGTTTACTGGAGATTATTTTACCACCACTTCTTTTTTCTGCTGCTCGCAATTTGTCTGCTTATAAGTTTCGTAAAATGCGCTGGCCCATTATATATCTTGGGTTTTTCATGACATTTATAACTGCTTTAATTGTGGCAGTTACGATTTCTGCACTTGTTGGATTCATGACATTTACATCTGGTTTAATTCTTGGTGCTGTTATTGCTCCTCCAGATGCAGTATCTGCGGTTTCAATAGGCAAGAAATTGGGACTTCCAGAACGTGTAATGGTGATATTAACGGGGGAGAGTTTAATAAATGATGCGGCTGCATTGACTATATTCTCATTTGCAGTAGCAGAGTCATATGGAAATGAAAGTTTTATTCAATCACCAGCATTGTTATTTTTGTGGACATGTCTAGTTGGTGCATTTATCGGGATTTTCGCTGGAGTTCTTGCAATTGCAGTTCGTAGAATACTTAAGGAGCCGAATATTATTGCAATTTTTACCGCAATAGTGCCTTTTGCAGTTTATGTTTCTTGTGAGCATGTGCATGCATCTGGAGTTTTAGGTGTTGTTACTGCTGGATTTGTAATTGAAAAAACTACTTTTAGGTCAACTTATTCAACTAGACTTCAAGAAAAAACACTTTGGCGCTCAATTGAAATGCTTTTTGACTCGTTTGTTTTTGCATACATCGGATTGCAGTTCAGGTTTATAATAACTGATTTGATTGATTCTGGATTAGATGAAATTAAAATTACAGTGTACGGTTTTTTGGTGCTTTTAATTGCTATTCTAATTCGCCCGATTGGACTACTTGGTTATGCGGCAACTAAGAACATTTGGTACCGACTGCATTTGAAACGTCTTAGGCATTTCGTCTCTTTATCAAAAAATAGGACTACTATATCGGAGTTTGGTGATACACCAGTTACTTGGCGTGAATATATTATCTTGTCTTGGACAGGTATGCGCGGAGTTGTTACATTAGCAACTGCCTCAGCTGTGCCTACAATTGCTGAAATTAGTCATGAATCAGCAGAATTTAAAACACGCGTGTTCATTCAGGTAATAAGTTTAATTGTTGCAGTTGGAACACTTTTGTTGCAAGGTCTTACTTTGCCGTTTTTGACTAAGAAGATTTTAAATACGGAAAAGATGGTTACTCCAGAACAAGACCCACTAAATGGCGAGTGGGCAAAGGCGCGCAAATTGATGGAGGCAGCTGCATTGAGGGTTATAGATGCAGAATATGAAGCAAATCCAAATACATTTGATAAGGAGCGCGTGGAGATGGTATGGCGAAATCTTGATGTAGTGACAACTCTCAAGAATAGGAAGGATATTTCATTTATGTCCAAGTTGTTACTGGAAATAGTTGAAGCACAACGAGAAGATATACAAAGTGCAGCAAGAAACCGAGAAATACATCCAGATGTTGCAAGAGAATATCTGGACAGTATAGACTATAAGCTGATTGGCTACAGAATGTCTTAAAGTGCTATTTAGATTTCAGGTTGCTGTTTAGAATGATAGTTTGCGTTAATCCACCACCTGGAGTTTGTGCTGCATATACAATACCGTTGTTTTGCTCAACAATTTCCTTAACAATGCTAAGACCTAATCCAGTACCAGCATTATCCCTACTGCGTCCCTTATCTTTTGTCCAGAATCTATTGAACATGATTTTCATATCTTCTTCTGTTAATCCTGCACCATGATCAATAAACTCAATTTTCACACGATTACCTATTGTAGATATTGCAACTTCAGTCGGAGATCCTTCTGGAGTATATTTATATATATTCTGCGCTAGATTCGTAAAAGCCCTAGATATTTGAGATTCATTTCCAAATACTATAACTTCTTGTTCAATAGCATTGATTTTAATACAACGCTTAGGGTATAAAAAGTTCAACTCTTCAAAAATCCCAGAAATTACTGGAATTAAATTGAAATGTTTATGAATTAACTTCTCATGGTTATCTAGTTTTGCTACTACTAATAAATCATTTACTAAAGCTTCCATTCTCTTCGCATTATTATGGATTTTTTCAATTGTCTGATTTGCATCTTCTATTCGTTCCTCAAGCGGTGTGTTTGCTGTATTTTTCATTTTTATCTTGTGGAGTTCAGTGTATCCGACCAAAACTGACAAAGGTGTACGTAATTCATGACTAGCATCAGAGACAAAAGTTTTTAGTTTAAGCAATCCTTCTTTAATTTGTTGTACAGATCTTTTCTGAACTATGTATGATACTACAGCGCCAATAATTGATATGGATATAAAAGTAATAACCATAAACACCAGTAGTGTAGATTTCAAATCATTAGTTGTATCAGTCAGAAGTTCTTCATCATTTTTCCTAATTAGAGCGGGATTCAAGAAAGCAGCTTCACCATGATTACGAATAGTAATTTTTCTCTTAAGTAGTTCATCGTTCATTTTGCCTGATATAACAATATATGTTATAGTAGACATAATGGACATACCTATTACTAAAAGAGTTGTTGTAGTATATGTTATACGTAAATTTAATGGCAGATTTCTCCATTTCTCCTTAAGCTTGACTCCCAGAACTCTAATCTTAAGAATCATCGAATCATATATCCTGCAGAACGCTTAGTGATTATCAATTTTGGTTTACCCTCAAATGAGTCAACTTTCTTTCTTAAGTAGGAAATATATGCTTCAATTACTGAAAAATCCGAACTCCAATCATTGTCCCACACTTCATCAAGTATCTGTCTCTTTGTTATAATTCTACCAGAATTAAGTGCTAAATACAATAATAATTCATATTCACGAGGAGAAAGTTCTATTATGGTGTCGCCACGATATACTTCATGCGTTGCTGTGTCAATAATCAGATCTTGAATTTCAATTCTTTCTGTAGAGTTGATTTTTTCTTCTTCTGCCAGTTTTCCATGATTTGCTTGGACCTTAACTCTTGCAATTAGTTCTTCAATACTGAATGGTTTCACCAAATAATCATCTGCGCCCAGTGTTAAACCGTGTACCTTATTATCGGTAGAATCCTTTGCAGTTAAAAATATTACAGGAGTTGTAATCTTCATGTCTCTTAAGCGGGTTACCATTGTAAAACCATCAAAATCTGGTAGCATAACATCGCATATAATAACATCAAAATCTCCGTTAACTGCCAAATCAAGTCCTTCTTGCGAGTTCTTTGCCCCAGTCAATTCAAAACCTGCAAACTCAAATGAGTTCTTAAGTAGTTCTAAAATGTCAGGTTCATCGTCTATCGCTAATACCTTTATTCCCATATTTATTGCCTTTCTATTATTTCTTAAACCGGTCTAGGAAACCACGAGATTCATTTGAGTAGTATTTATTATACAACTCTTGTGAACTTCTTGTGTGGTTTCTACTTACATTTGTACTTGTATCAATTCCAATTGGTTGATAAATTGTTTGTGCATCATTGAGATGTGCATTCGCTTCATTTACTGATTTATCATGCTTCGCAGCTTGTCCATCGGAATAATAACTACCATACAAAAATCTTGAAGCAGATCTTGTGTAGTAATCTCCATAAATTTCTTTTGTTGAAACACTACGAGCCGATGCCGATGCAGTTGGAGTGCTTAAAGCAACATTATCCTTTGATATTCCATACTGATCATATAAAGCATCCAGTCGGAATTTTGAAGTAGATTTTTGCTTCATTGCGGTTAAATTGCTAGTATCAGTATTTTGAGTTGTGGTATAATTTTTGCCACTAGACTCAATTTCTTGTAGTATATCATTGAAACTTTCCGAATAATTTGCTTCATTTTGCCTTGTTGTTGTGTAATTATTCAAAATAACGGCATCGTTAGAGGCAGAAGTAGCTACAGGTATTGCAGCAGATGACAGGGGTTGCGACTGCAGTTGTAAATATTGTTCAGTTGATGTTGGTGAACTAGAATATGAACTAGACCATGTATTTTGCAAATTGTTGCTATTTAAACTACTATTTTGTGCATTATACTGCAAATTTGGTGAATACTGTACAGGAGTATTTGATACTGCATATGCACTCTGGGTAATAGGAGTAGTTATATAACTGCCATTTACTTGGGGTTGAAGATTTATGGATGATATATCCTCATATTTAGCGATTTCTTCTATCTCTTTCTCCTTTTTGATGCGCCTAACCATTGAAAAGACAAGATAACCAACAAGTGTTAAAAATAGTGGAATTACTATAAAGTAACCGATTTTACTATCGCTAGATAGGATTTGCCTCTGAACTGATTCACAAAACTTTAGCGCTGCTTTTCCCCATTCTCCTTGTTGAAGTGACACCATAGTTGCATTAGTTATTATATCCAGATTTTTTTGTTTCAGATAATGTGACTCACTAGAAACATACACAACCATCTCATGTTTAGTCGTTGCAACTGCAAGAACAATATCATCTACACCAAGATTTGAAGTTTTTGCAACTGAATCAACCCAATCATTTGCATCAATTGCACCGTCTTTGTTTATATCTTCAGTTATTCCGTCAAAACTAGGAACGAAAATAATCCACAGATTTTGATTTGTTTTGTTCTTCACTTCCTTTATCGAGTCGTATAACTGAGTTTTTTTATCAGAAAGAGTATTCTGAGGATCGGTAATTGAATCTTGCAATTTCATCGGCTCAACTGCATGAGCATTTCGGACTGAAGGATGTAGACAAAATGATGTAAAAACAACAAGCAAAAAGGTAAATGCACACACAAAGAACCGAATGCTAAGCAACCTTTTGCTAAGCATCCACTTTTGAGTGGTCTTCCTATTCGTCAGACTAATTTTCACATCCCCTTTCTGGATATACAGATTCTGCTCACTAACTTCTTGGTACAAACCAATAACTAAATTATTAGTATACCACAACTTAGTATATCACAAATATTAGTAAAATGCAAATGTTTTTATAAAATTTACATGTTATTTTCAAATTTTTCAGTATATGTTTATAATAATTTGTCTAATCAGTCCAATATGTGCTATAATTATACTAGTTTAATAAGGAGATGTAGATGGCAACAATTAGTGTAGACCCTAAAGAACTTGAAGAATTGGCTAAGGGTGCTAAGACGGTTATAGTCGATTTTTGGGCACCTTGGTGTGGTCCGTGTCGTCATTTTGGACCACTCTTTGAGCAGGTGTCTGAGCAACATACTGATACTGTTTTTGTAAAGGTAAATGTTGATGAATATCAGAGTTTCGCTGCTGAAAACGCAATAATGTCAATTCCAACTATTTGGATTTTCAAAGACGGTAAAAAGGTGTATAATAAACCTGGTAGTCTTAACTTCTCGCAGTTAGAGGAATTGCTTTAAGAGAAGAGGAAACGGAGTTCAAAGTGTGCGGAATAGTTGGATATGCTGGTGGAAATGACAAAAATATTGTAGATGATTCAGATCGCGCGCTTGTGGTTGCACTAAATGGTCTAACGCGCCTAGAGTATCGAGGTTATGATTCTGCAGGTATTGCATTGTGTACTAGACCATCGAATATACTAGATGATGATTCGGCTTCTAAATCGTATCTACAGGTGCGGAAAAAGGCTGGTCGTCTGAAAAATCTGATTGATGAAATAGAAACTCATCCATTACTTCCTGCGCAAACTTCTATTGGGCATACACGTTGGGCAACACATGGCGAACCTACTGATTTTAATGCTCATCCTCATATTTCAAATGATCTACGCGTTGCACTCATCCATAACGGTATTATTGAGAACGCCTCAAAGCTACGGCAAGCACTTGAAGAAAGAGGTGTCCATTTTACATCTGTGACGGATACTGAAGTTGTCGTACACCTATTGCGTGAGGAGTTGAGATTTGTTGAAGATGATGATAATTTGCGCAAGAAGACAAAATATCCGTTAACGCATGCAATGCAGAGAGTTGTTAAGCAGCTCAATGGAACCTTTACATTACTTGCAGTAGATGCTAGCTTTTCAGATGTAATTGTTGGCGCTAAACATGACAGTCCGCTAGTTGTTGGACTTGGGGATGGGGAGAATTTTTTCGGCTCAGATGTCGTTGCATTTATTGAATATACAAGTAATGCCATTGAAATTCAGCAAGACCAGATTGTGACACTGACCTCAAATGATGTTGTAATAACAGATTTTGATGGAAATTTATCTACTGGTAAGCATTTTACTGTTGATTGGGATGTTAGTGCAGCAACGAAGTCTGGTTATAAAACTTTTATGGAGAAGGAAATTCGCGAAGAACCTAAAGCAGTAGCAGATACGCTACTAGGAAGATTTGACGAGACAACTGGATGCATAAAACTAGATAAAGTACCACATGATGTTAATGCGTTTGAAGAGCGTCTTAGGACAATTAACAAAGTCATAATAGTTGCATGTGGAACTGCTGCATATGCGGGGCTTGTTGCGCGATATGCGATTGAGCACTGGTGTCGGATTCCTGTTGAAGTTGAGTTGGCACATGAATTCCGCTATAGGGACCCTATTGTGAACTCTGAAACTCTAGTAGTCTCTATTTCCCAATCTGGTGAAACTATGGACACACTCATGGCGCAGCGGTATGCATCAGAACAAGGCGCTCAAACAATTTCAATCTGCAATACGAAAGGTGCTAGTATTGTTCGTGAAGCAGATGGTGTATTATATACTCGCGCAGGTTTAGAGGTTTCTGTTGCATCAACTAAGGCATTTGTCTCCCAGATTACTGCAGCATATTTGCTAGGGCTCTACTTGGCATCAATTCGTGGTAATAAATATACAGATGAAGTTTTGGAAATTGTGGATGATCTTTGTGAAGTTCCAGATAAAATACAAGAACTAGTGGATCAATTTGAGTCAATATCAAATCTTGCTCATGGGCTACGTGATATTAAGTCTGTCTTGTTTCTTGGACGAAATATTGGTTATCCTGTTGCTCTTGAGGGTGCCCTAAAGTTAAAAGAACTTGCATATATTCATGCTGAAGGTTTCGCTGCTGGTGAACTAAAACATGGTCCAATTGCCCTGATTGATGCAAATATGCCTGTTTTTGTTATATTGCCATCGCTTTCCAGACCGCAGTTACATGCAAAGGTTATTAGTAATATTCAGGAGATTAAGGCGCGAGGTGCTCAGGTGTTTACAATTGCAGATGCTCAAGATATTCAGGCACATGAACATGCGACATTTACAATAGACCGCCCGATTGTTCCAAGTTTATTAACTCCACTACTAGATATTGTCCCTCTGCAGATATTTGCATATGCACTAGCAACTTCTAAAGGGCTAGACGTGGATAAACCTCGCAATCTTGCAAAGTCGGTCACAGTTGAGTAGTAGTCCTAATAAGAGGTTTTTGGTGACACAAACTCAAAATGAGCACATTTTAATATAGAGTGTGGTATAATAATAGTAGATAGTAAAGTCAATACAAGTGATAGGAGTTGTTATGCGCAGAAATGTGGATGAAAATAAAATAGAGAATGCACCGAAGAAGAAGCGTTGCAAAAAGTTCTTCTGGATTTTTACTGGCGTTGCAGCAATTGTTGGACTCAAAAAAGTTCTGGATAAAAAACCGCAAGTAGATGATGAAATTGCCACATCAGAGGAAGACGGTCTGAAGGATGCTGAGTAATCATTGTGGTAGAATTTGATTGGCATGTGGTTATCAATGTGTATTTAAAGAGGTAGTAGTAATGGAAGATTTTCTTAATAAAGTAAAGTATCAGGTAAAGTTAAGTCCTGTGACTTGTTCTATTATTGGAGTTTGTGTAGTGGTTTGGATTGCTGAGTTGATCGGGAGCCATAGGTTCATTTCTGCTGGCATTTATAATCCACTTCTTGCGAATTCGCAACCATATAGATATATTACATCAATCTTTATGCACGATTTGAATCCTATACATATATTACTGAATATGTATGCACTTTACAGTTGCGGGAAGGTTGTTGAAAAATTATTGGGTACCAAGAAATTTCTACTAGTTTATTTTATCAGCGGAATAATAGGGAACTTATTCTTAACATTATTTTGCTATTTTACAGGTGATTTTTATATATTTGCTTATGGCGCATCTGGCGCAATATTTGGGCTGTTCGGCGCTCTCATCATACTCTATAAGAGCTTGGGGCAAAATGCAGGTCCTTTAATTATAAACGTTGGTATTATTGTATTACTTGGGGTGTTTATGAGCAGTGTTGCTTGGCAAGCACATGTAGGTGGCTTAATTGGTGGACTTGCGACTACTTACATTTTAGCCCGCAAAGGTAATATACGACTCTGGTGGTAGTATACTCTAGTTCTAAAATTCTAAAGAGTAGTTAAAACTATAGTTTTTTATTATAATCTTGCTGATTATTCTTGTGCAGTATGGGGTGCAGGATCATTATAGTGGTATGTTTGTTTACCGTTGTAATATGTTTCAACGACTACTCCAGGCAGTTTATGATGCTTAAACGGTGTATTTTCTGATGCTGTTTGTTGCTGTGCAGGATCAATATCTCGCTTAACCATCGGGTTGTATAATACAAGATTTGCGTGTTTTCCTACTTTAATTTCTTCACCTTGATTTTTAACTTGTCCTATTTTTGCTGGCACTTCAGACATAATGCGTGCAACATCACGCCAAGAAATGTAGCCAGTGTCAACTAGAGATGACTGAACAGCAGAAATGGCAGTTTCAAGTCCAGTCATACCGAATGCACTGTCTTGGAAGTTGCAGTACTTGAATTCCTGAGCATGAGGAGCATGATCGGTTGCAACAACATCTATAGTTCCATCAGCAACTCCTTCTCTGAGTGCAGTGATATCATCAAGCGTACGAAGTGGAGGATTAACCTTGTACCTCGGATTATATTCAACTAGTTCCTGCTCAGTCAATGTTAGATGATGTGGAGTTACCTCAGCAGTAACCTTAATTCCCTTGGATTTTGCGAACCTTACTATTTCAACAGAATTACGTGTGGATAGATGACATATATGCAGATTACCACCTGTAGTTTTAGCTAGCAGAATATCCCTAGCAATGATGCTCTCTTCAGCAACTGCTGGCCAGCCTTGTAGTCCTAGGTGACCTGAAAGTAGACCCTCATTCATCTGCGAATCTTGTGTTAATAGTGGATCTTGCGCATGTTGTGCAATAACGCCTCCAAACGCCTTGACATATTCTAGGGCTCGTCGCATAAGAAGTGAGTTATGAACACATTTACCATCATCTGAAAATACCCGCACTTTAGATCTGGAAGTTGCCATAAGTCCTAACTCGGCAAGTTTTTCTCCATTTAATCCCTTTGTTACAGCGCCAACTGGGCGTACTTCAACTAGTCCGATTTCTTTGCCTCGTAGAAATGTTTTGTCAACTGCTGATGCAGTATCTTGCGTTGGTGTTGTATTTGCCATCGCATGCACACATGTGTAACCACCCGCAGCAGCAGCTTTTGAGCCAGTTAGAATTGTCTCAGACCGTTCATTACCAGGCTCTCGAAGATGAGTGTGTAAATCTACAAGTCCAGGCAAAATAATATTGTTGCAATTTTCATCAAGCGGGTATATGCGCTCAATTATTCCAGTGGTTTTATTAAACTCTATGCTGACCGTTTCTTCACCATATAGTCGTCCTTTAATCTGCACTTTATCTTGCCTAGTGTTTTTGCCGTATAATGTCATATTCAATATTATATCACATCAAGCCTACATTTGTTTTTTAAACTGGTATACATGTATTTTGAACTTCTTTTATTAAAACTAGTAAAATCAGAAAAATGTTAACATAATAAAAAACTTAATGGTATAATGGTATATGTGGAATTTGAAAAGCAACTAGAGAAATTGAATCCAGAGCAGTTGGAGGCTGTGAAATATAATGGAACTGATTTAAGTCCAAGTACTTTAATGATAGTTGCTGGTGCTGGATCTGGCAAAACGAGCGTACTTACGAACAAAATTGCCTATATTCTGCATAAAAACCTTGCTATGCCGTATCAAATACTTGCTATAACCTTCACCAATAAAGCGGCTAATGAAATGCGCGAGAGAATTGGCAATATGCTTGAATCAATGCAAGAACAACTGTCATTTGCAAATATCAGGCAACTATGGGTATCTACTTTTCATGGTGCATGTGTTCGAATTCTGCGCAAGTGGCACGAAAAGTTGAATTTAGCAAGTAGTTTCACAATTTATGATGCACAGGATTCTAGGCGGTTGATAAAGGATATCCTTGAAGAGTTGAATATTGATGTAAAAGCTTATCCACCGAAGTTATTTGCTAAAGCTATAAGTGATCTAAAAAATGACCTGCAGACTCCAGATGATTACTCGCGCAGTGTAGAAAATATAAACCAGGAGCAAATCTACAAAGTTTATGCGCGGTACGCTGTGCGATTACAACAGTTGGATGCATTAGATTTTGACGACTTGATTGGCAGAACTATTGAGCTCTTGAGCAAGAATGAGGATGTTCGAGAATTTTACACCGAAAAGTTTCGTTATATCTTTGTTGATGAATATCAGGACACAAATCGTGCACAGTATATTCTAATTCGTTTATTATCTGGCTATGGATTTCCAAGATATGCACCTAAATCTAGTAGAAGAGCTTCAATAACGGTTGTTGGAGATCAAGATCAGTCAATATATGCATTTCGTGGGGCAACAATCCGCAATATTCAGGAGTTTGAGGCAGACTTCCCCAATGCGAAGACAATTCTACTAGAGCAAAATTACCGTTCAGTTAACACCATTTTGAAAGTAGCCAATGCGGTAATTTCCAAGAATAACAACAGAAAAAAGAAGAATTTGTGGTCTGCGAAAGGTGATGGTCCAAAGGTCAAGGGGTATGCTTCATATGATGCTTATGCAGAAGCAAATTATGTCATCAAGGAAATACAACAACTGCGTGATACTGGTGAAAAGTGTAGCGAGATAGCAGTATTTTTCAGAACAAATTCAGCAAGTCGCATATTTGAGGAAAAGTTGGTGAATGCTAATATTCCATATAAGATTGTTGGAGGGACTAAGTTCTATGACCGCAGAGAAATTCGAGATGTTATTGCCTACTTATTCGCTATTTTGAACCGCCATGATGATGTACACTTGCGAAGAATACTCAATGTTCCAAAGCGGGGGATTGGTAAAACAACGGAGGATAAAGTTGTTGATAGTGCATATGCACATGGATGTTCATTTGGTGATGTGTTAGAAATGCTTGAAGATGTTGATAATATAAATGAAGGCACTCGTACGAAGTTGAATGAGTTTAGCCAGTTGCTCAAAGAACTTGAAGATGCTTTAGATTCAGAAGAAGTTGCAGATTTAGGTGCATTTTTGGAACTTGTTGCTGAAAAATCTGGCATGCTTAATGACCTTTCAAGTAGTAACGATCCTCAGGATAAAGTTCGAGTTGAGAATATCTACGAGCTGATTCAAGCAGCAGGAACTTTTGTGCCTATTGATAATCCAGATGATGAAGAATATGGTTTGCGAAGATTGCTAGAACTATTTTTAGAACAAGTTTCACTTTCTTCTGATACAGACGAAATTCCAGACAAAGCCGCTCAGTTAGAAGGATTTGTTACACTTATGACACTGCACGCATCTAAGGGACTTGAGTTTGACAGTGTTTTCTTGACTGGTTTTGAAGATGGTAGTCTTCCACACTCTAATTCATTTGACTCAGAGTTTGAACTATCAGAAGAACGACGATTAGCATATGTTGGAATAACGCGCGCGCGTAAAAACCTCTATATCACTTATGCAACTCGTCGCAATTTATTTGGTAACTGGTTTGATTTCACGAAATCCAGATTTGCTGATGATATACCTGATGAGCTAATTGAGTGGGATACAACTAGTGGTTTTACATCTTCCTTTGATTCTGGTAAAGGTTATCGCAAACGAAATCATGATGAAGTTCTTGATGATCCATGGAAAGGTGAGAGCACAATTGGTGGCAGAAGAGGCAATGTTCAAAACTCCAAGTTAACTTACGGTGGTAGCTTTTCAGTTGGAGATTTTGTTACACATCTGAATTTTGGTCTCGGAGTTATAAAAAAAGTTGAAGGTTCAGGTTCAAATGAAACAATTACAGTTGAATTTATTGGTGGTGATGCAAAAATCAAGAAGTTAGTAGCAAAAACAGCACCAATTACAAAAATCTAATTCTTTATTCCAATAGTAAAACGAGGGCGATGGTTAAGGTCTTGAATGTGCTTTATTTCAGAGAGTCCGTTTTCTTGTAATGTTTTTTCTGCAACTTCATTTTGCGTCTCAAAGTGCTCAATAAGCAGATAACCGCCAGATTTTAGACTTTGTGCAGCATTTTTAATTACTGCGCGCGGAATTTCAAATCCATCTTCACCTAGTCCATAAAGTGCAGTTTTCGGCTCAACATGAACATCTGATGGCAGTTCAATTTCAGATGGAATATACGGTGGATTTATTACAACAATATCGCAAACTGGCAGTTCAATTTCACCAGCATCACCGAGTATTGGTATAATAACAGATTTTGAATTTTGTGCCGCATACTGTGTGCAATTTACCTTTAAGTAGTTAAATGCGCGCGTAAATTTCTCAACAGCAACAACTTCTAAAAAATGCTCTGATCTGAAATTCTGCAAACTCTGAGCTACTGCCAACCCAATTGCACCACTACCAGCGCATAAATCCGCAAGAACAACTTTTCTACTCGCTGTATTTGCAATTGGAAAATGCATGAACTTTTGTACAAACTCTAGTGCTAGCGAAACTATGCCTTCAGTTTCTGGGCGCGGAATAAAAACACCTGGTCCAACTTTAAGTGTCAAGCCATAAAAATGCGTACTACCAGTTATATACTGCAGTGGTTCACCATTTAGCCGTCTTTTCATTATACCACAAAAGTCTGAAACTGCATACGTTGAAAATGCATCAACTGTAAGTTGCCCAGTAATTGCGCAAGTTCTGATTTGATTTATATCTAGTTTTAAAAACCACCCAAGAAGTAGTTCCACTTCAAAAACCGCAGTTTTATATCTAAAACCATGCTTATCTTCTAGTAAATATGCTTGATGTCTGATGAATTGAGCAAGAGTTTCATTCTTTATATTTTCTGCATTAGCATTCTGCACTCTATTAACCTTCCTCCCATTTTTGGAGTGCAGTAGTCATTACCTCAGTGGTTTTTTTTACATCAATGTTGCGTTTTTCGCATTTGATCATCAATTGTACTTGTAAAACTGCTTGATGAATCAACATCCGCTCTCCTCCAATAGAAAAGTCAAGCACTTTGGGAAATGCACACTCTAGTAAAAGCGGAAAACTCTGGTGAAAAATAGTTGGTAGTAGTAATTTTGCCGCATCCCAAGGAAGTGTAGATACTGCATATTTTGAAGAGTCTACAAGTGCGTTTATACGAGCGCGTTCATCAAATGAACACCAGTCCAGTTTTGCCTGTTGAATCCATGGGGCTTTCTTTCTGGAAATAACGGTAATTTTTTGAGCACTAGAATTTAGCAGCAGCTTCTTAAGTGCGGATACTGCTGAGCGTGCTGTTGCTCCAGAGCCTAGAACTATAGCACCGCCTTGAAGTGCCTGATGTTTTTCTGGAGTTGATGCTTCGCAAAATGCTTGTTCAATTCCATAAATATCTGTATTATAACCAGTTAAATGCAGCTTTTGAGGTCTACTCTTATCAGGTTGAATGATGACTGTGTTTACAGCATTGGTTTGCATTGCCTCAGTAGAAATCTCATCCAAATGTGCAATAACTGCCTGTTTTAATGGCATGGTGACAGAAAATCCTGCCCAAGAGTTATCTAGTTGTCGCATAAATTCACCAAGTGAGTTTTCATCAACTTCAAACTTGGTATAATTCCAACTGTTTCCAATTCCTAGTGCTGTATATGCAGCATTATGCAAAATTGGAGACTTGCTATGTGCAATTGGTGTTCCAATAACTGCTGCTTTCATATTGCCTAGTTGCTTTCTTGCTGTATACTTTTCTGATAGAGAGCTATACTTACAGCAGTTGCAACATTCAGGCTCTCAACTGCAGTTGGTATTTTCACGATGATATCTACAGATTTTTGAACCAGCTGACTCAATCCACTGCCTTCATTTCCAGCAACAAATACAATTTTACTACTTTTGGTGATCAATTTTGAGTTCAGGTAATGTTCACCAGCACCATCCAACCCAACGACAAAATAACCAGACGTTTTTAACTTCTCAATTGCATGCACAATATTAACTACTTGAGCAACTTTGATGTGTGCTAAATTTCCTGCAGATATTTTCCAAACTGTTGCATTCACTTCAATACTTCTTCTAGTTGGAATAACGATATTCGTGTTAAATGCTGCTGCACTACGAGCTAAATTACCTAAATTGGTTGGATCCGTTATATGGTCAAGTATGACAATGTCCTTACTTGCAGTGATGAGATCGTCTAGTGTACTATATTCGTATTTCTTAATTTTAGCAACAACTCCTTGGTGAACTGCATAATTCGTCATATCATCAAGCGGTGCTTTTGGAGATTCAAATAGTGGTATATCCAATTCCTGACTACGCCGAACTATTTCTTTTAACTTGTCATCTAAAGGTGCATCGTTGCTTAATAATATTTGATGAAACGGCAATTTGGCATGAAGACCCTCTAAAACAGCATTTTTACCGTATATAATATCAACTACTCTGTTTTTGCGCGTATTTGCTCTTTTTGGTTTTGAAACAGAACGTGATAAATTGCGCTGTTTCTGTTTATATGCCTTGTGATAAACACGGTCTTCAGCTTTAGGGGTTGGACCTTTCCCTTGCAGTTTGCGCTTATTTTTACCTCCAGTACCTTTTTTTTGCATGAATTTTCCTTATCTAGTCCACAATTGGAACAGTTTTATTCCAGTCAAAAATGCAATGCAGACCGTTTACGATTCCAAGCGTTGAAATAGATGCAGTATCAAGTACTAATTTACCTCCATTTTTTGGGTCTATGCCTAACCAAGTACATGCAATTACACGCAGAATCTGTGAATGAGCAATTACTAAAACATCTTGTTTACTCTGCACAGTCATATTTATCTGGTCAACGAAACGTCGTGCGCGTGCAGAAACTGCTGCCAAACTTTCACCTGGTAAGTGTGCAATTTCTATGCGATTTCCTTCTTCATCTTCTGCTGCTTTAGGAATCGGTAGTGATGAAGTGTTGATGTTAATACCATCAATCCAAATGTTGTAATCATGACCGATTAGTGCTGATAACTGCTCACGAGTATGTCCTTCAATACTACCGTAGTCCCATTCTGCAAGTGCTTGCGAAGTCTGAAAAGTAGTATATCCAACTTGTTTCGCAGTTTCTTGTGCACGCCTCAGTGGAGATACGAAAATCTGCTTGGCAGAAGAAGAACCATTGAAGTTGTATTCATTTAAAAGTGAGCCAGCAAACCGCGCCTGCTTTCTGCCAATTGCAGTTAGTGGTAGATTTGTGCGACCAGTATACCGACCTATTTTAGACCACGCAGTCTGACCATGCCGCATTAGAACTAGCTTGCCTAAATTATTCTGCTCTTTAATTGTTTCAAAACCATGAGAAAATTCTACCATACCTCCATTATACCACATGCCTATGACATTTTGCTTTTTATGCATCCGCATCTGAAGTAGGACACCCTAAGAGGTAGTATTTTATGCGAGAGTATAATTCCAAACATGAGTAATAATATCTTCTCTAAACACAAGTTTTTGTTTATTTAACAAAAGCAACACTAGTATTTTATAATCAATAGAAGTTGACTTAATAACGTTAAGTACTAGTATAACACTGCAGTAAACAAGTAGATGCATAAAAATGTTAAATAGATGTTAAACTTTTCTGAGGAGGTTGATGTATAATGCAAGGTGTTGTAGTTTGTAAAAAAAGCTGAAGAAAAGAAACAGGTAGACTACACAACTTTCAGCACAAAAGACAAGAAACAGGTATGTTCCATTGCGCATTTACCACTCTGCTTATACATCATGAAGTCTAAAAAAGCCTGTTTTCCCCCTTCAAAATAGTACATGTGTATATAACACACATAAGCACCTTAAATCAAACCACGTGCTTATAAATAGCCTTAATGAAGGT
>JAIRWY010000037.1 GCA_031268675.1 Candidatus Ancillula glyptotermitis
AGCGCGCAGGAAAATGGTGTAATGCAAGGCATTACGCTGTTTGACTTTATGGTGTGGTTTGTAAACAGATCGTGCAATTGAACTTGTGACTAGTGTGTGCAAGCACTAGGAGGAAACCGAGTGATTTATTTTATAAATCACGCTATTAGGTTTATGCGCGAGCAAATACATACTCAAGCAGAAACCGCGTAATGCAAAAACTTGCATTACGCTGCTAGATTTATGCGCGAGCAAATGCACACGCTGGAAGAAAAAGGTGTGATTTCCTAAAGCAAATCACGCTACCAAACCACTTGGGCAAGAAAATGCATGTGCAAGCAAAACCGTGTAATGCAAAAAATTGCATCACGCTGCTAAACTGCAAGTTGTGAGACACCCAAGCAGAAACAGATCGAGTGATTTCCTAAAGCAAATCACGCTACCAAACTGCTGGTACTGCCATATTACATGCGCGCAGAAGCCGCGTGATTTATGATATAAATCACACTGTTAAAGCTTACTTGAGCAAGCAAACACATGCACAAGTAGACCGCGTGATTTGTAAGCAAATCACACAATTTAACTTGCAACTAGCAAATACGCGCACAAAACTAGTATAATCCACACTATAATTTAACATGTGTGGTACACACAGGTGTAGAAATAGAACCGCATAAACAACCGTTTTATACATTGTACTAGTATATGCACATGTGCAAATAGTGGCAAGGTGATTAAAATATACGCACAAGCAAAAACCGTGTAATGCAAAAACTTGCATTACACCACTAAACCTGCAAGTTGTGAGACACCCAAGCAGAAACAGATCGAGTGATTTCCTAAAGCAAATCACTCAATTTAACTTGCAACTAGCAAATACACGCATAAAAACTAGTATAACCCACACCTAATTTAACATGTGTGGTACACACAGGTGTAGAAATAAAACCACGTAAACAACGGTTTTATGCATTATGCCAGTATATGCACATGTGCAAATAGTAGCATGATGATGTGAAGTACTCTTGTATTATCCATTTTCATGATGTCATACCCCTATGGTATAATACACAAGAAGACCGTGCGCCCGAAAAAAAGCGTCCCAAAAACAAACAAAGCACGCAAAAAAAACAAACAAACAATATGCAAATAAAAACAAAAACACGCAAAAAACAAACAGAAAACACGCAAAAAAAACAACAGAAAACACGCAAAAAACAGAAAAACAAGAGAAAAACAACAGAAAACAGAACAATAATAAACAAACAACAACAGAAAACAACAGCATAATTTACGCGGTATTTTGAGCGATACTTCAACATGTGTGTTATACACAGGTACGCAAATATGAAGGCGTATTCGTACATCAAACCGCTCCTTTAACCAATCTGCTATTATCTACACTTCTTGATGAGCAGAAGCAGACCGCGTGATTTGCAAAACACATGCGCGCAGAAGTTGTGTGATTTTCATAAATCACGCTACCAAACTGCTGGTACTGCCATATTACATGCGCGCAGAAACCGCGTGATTTATTTTATAAATCACACTATTTAACCACTTGAGCAAGCAAATACATGTGATAGCAGAACCAAGAACTAGTAGTAGTAGAAGTGTTGATATTTTGTGCATGCACAATCAAAAACCGTGTAATGCAAGGCATTACGCTATTTAACCACTAGTGTAGATATTGCATGCGCCCAGAAGCCACGCAATGTCTAGGTTGGTTGCATGGGTGGGTTGGTAAGGCATGCAGTGTTGGTTGTGCTTATCAAGATGTTCTTAAAGTTATCATATATTATGCAAAAGTTAATTAAATATATGAAGCAAATATTATTTTTAGCAGAATTTTACTTTTCTCATAGGTGGTTCTTATTGTTGTTTTACAAATATGCATTATAATGCCTGAAAATAAAATAATATTTTATGTAAGGAGGCAGTAAGATGCATAAAGAAGGAATAAGTAGTATAAAAATGAGAACTATAGGTTTAGTTGCAATTTTTCTAGCGTCATTCGTAATTATAGTTGGAAATACATCGAACGATAAGTCATATGCTTTTGAGGTCGGTGGACGTGATGTAACGGATGTTTGGCACGAATGGATAGAAGCAATGCCTGGAAACGGAACCGAAGATGATCCAAAAATCATAAATACACTTGATGATTTAGTGAAGATACAGATTATGGTAAATAATTCGCATGAAGGTTTTCTTGCTAGTGCAATTTTTGGTGAATCTTATGTGGAGGAAGGCACTGGAATAGTTCATCTACCAAATGATGCTAATGTATACCTAGCATTAGGTGCAGATATCGATCTAAGTCCACTTAACGGTCAGAGAATAGATATGCTTAATGAGCCAAAGTATTGTTGGGACCCAATTGGAACCAAAGGATATCCATTTATGGCACATTTTGATGGTAGAGATCATAGTATTGAAAACTTAAAAATTGCAGAAAATCCTGAAATTTCAGATGAACGCGCAAAATCCTTTACTGCTCAAAGATATCTAGGACTTTTTGGAGTAACAAACCATGCAGAAATAAAAAATATTAAACTTTTAAATGTAATTTCCGTACAAGGAATAAGTTCAATAGGAGCTTTAGTTGGAGAAGCACAATACACAGACATTTCTAATGTAGCTACTAACTATAGCAGTAGAAATGATAACGCAGAAATTAGAAGTGTTTCTGGACAAGAAAATGTAGGTGGATTAATTGGGCATTTAGCGCATTCAAACATTACAAAATGCAGTTCATTTCTTAGTGTTAATGGCGTTAAATCTACTGGGGGTTTAGTCGGACTTACTGAATCTGCAAACATTTTTGGATCATATTCAAAGGGAAGAGTTTACGGAGATGATCTTGTTGGTGGATTAGTCGGTGCTAACACTGAAAAATCAGCCATTAAGAATTCGTACGCAGAGGGGGATGTATATGGCAGAATTAATGTTGGTGGTATATCGGGTTCTAACATTGTATCTAAAATTGAAAACTCGTTAGCATTAAATAGACATATTCTCTCAACTGAGAATATTAATGATACACAATTCTTTGGAGTGATTACAGGAACAAGTGTTGAAAATCTTTATGCCATTCAGGAATGTATTAGAATGGTTGCTGGAGTTCCTAGCATTGAAGGTACTGGCATGGAAAAATTTGACATGGAAAACCTCACCATTGAAAACGCACTTAAAAATAACTACGCATTTGAGAATGTTATTATATCTAAAAATAAATGCTTTGGCTTTCTCTACTCCAAACATGATAACATAGATGGTGCCAAAATGAAGAATGAAGACTTGAGACCTGGATGGGTAACGGAAAGACGAACGAACTGGGAACCTTGGAGAACAGAAGATGGCTGGATGCTCTTAGATGAAATTTTCCCGCCTATTCATTCATAGATTGTGGTCACTTGTTGAGATAGATAAATAAGTAATAAATCGTAACATGAGGGTATGCCCATTTGTTTTGGGTGTACCTTTTTATTGTGCAATAGAAAAAATAAGTTATCAAAATAAATTTTAACAGCGTGATTTGTGAAAAACTGCGTTTCTATTCGCTTGTTATTCTGGGTTAGTGAGCAATGCATTTGGCGCTGTGTACATTTTCTTACGCACTTTGTTCTTGAGTTCATCAGAGTAAACCTTATGCTCACTTTGTGGCATCTTCGTCCTGCGCATTTCTTTGCCTTTCTACTTGCACAAGGAAAGTGTGGGTTTGGGTATAAGCTCAAACGAAGTTTGACAAGCATATAAGAAGTGTGGTATAATAACGGTATACTGATTTTTTAGTGTTCTTTATTATCTAGTGCTGGATCAGTATAGCATTTGTGGAGAGGAGTAGAGTGTATGTTGTCGGGTAAGTTGCGATTGCATAGATTATGGCTAGCTGGTATACTAATACTGGTACTTAGTTTGATTGCATTTTTTAGCATAAGGGGCTTTACGGAAAATATTTCCAAAAGTGATGCAGATACAGTTTATTTGCACGGAAATATATATACTGTTGACGATAATTTTACTACTGTTTCTTCTATGGTCGTTAAAGATAATAAAATACTATATGTTGGTACAGACGATGGCGCACGTAAATTCGCTGGAAATAAGACCAAAATAGTAGATTTGAACGGAAAAACTGTTATTCCTGGTCTTTTTGATAATCATCTTCACTTTTCGACATATGGTGCTTTTCAATATCTACCACAAATTTATTATAAAACTAAAGATGAAATTTTGAATAATATACGCAAAGCATCAGAAGATAAAAAACCTAGTGAATTTATTTATAGTATTGGTTGGAATGAAAATGTTTGGGGTGGTAGTCTTCCAAATAGGTATGAACTTGATGCAGTTGCCCCAAATAATCCTATTGCACTTATTAAAAATGATGGGCATTCGTTGTGGTTGAATTCAAAAGCATTAGAAGTTGCACAAATTGATGAAAATACTGCTACTCCAGAAGGCGGAATTATTAGAAAAGATGAAAATGGAATTCCAACTGGTATTCTGGCTGATGCTGCATGTAATTTAGCATTTGCGAAATTGCCATTTTATCCTAGAGAAGATAAAAGCATGATGTTTAAGCTTGCCCAAGACCAATTTCTAAAGTATGGACTTACTTCTATAACTGATGCAGGAGTTGGAGTAACATACGAAGATGTTAAGTTGATAAAAGATTTGTATGCAAACGGTAATCTTAAAATTCGTGATTATGTGATGATGGATGCTGGTGAAGATGAAAAATATATTGCTGATGGAAATAAGCCAGTTGTGGGACTTTATGATGGTCGTCTTTCATTCAATACAGTTAAAGTAATTTCAGATGGCTCATTTGGTTCAATGACTGCGTGGATGAGCAAGGATTATCCGCAAAAGCCAGGTTTTCACGGTTCTAGTCGGTATACTGATGATGAACTTTATCAAGTAGTTAGTCGTGCATCTTCTGAAGGTTTTCAGGTTGCCACACATGCAATAGGAGATGCAAGTATTAGCCAAATACTTAAGATTTACCAGCGAGTTTCTGATGAGCAGCACCTAAAAGATCCTCGTTTTAGAATTGAACATTTTGCAGTTTCTTCGCCTGAGGATTTTGAGTTGGCGAAAAAGCTTAATGTGGTTGCATCTATTCAGGGTCTGTTTGCTCCTTCAGACAGAAAGTTAGTAGGTCCAGTAATTCACGAAGAAGATATACATAATGCGTATAATTTCAGGGAGTTGTTAAATCTAGGGATAACACTATCTGGTGGCTCAGATAGTCCAGTTGAAACTCCAAATCCGTTTGATGGAATATACGCATCTACAACTTTTCGCTACCACAACGGTGAATATGCTCCGCAAGAGGAACTAAACAACAAGCTGACTAGAGAAGAAGCTTTGAAAACAGTTACTATTTGGGGTGCAAAGGCACAATTTAGCGAGGACAAAAAAGGCTCACTGGTTCCTGATAAATATGCAGACTTCGTTATTCTTGACCGTGATATTATGAACTGCCCAGTTGAAGATATTAAATCAACTCAAGTTCTTGAAACTGTTATTGGTGGTGAAACTGTGTATAAGTTACCTGCGGATAATTCTCCTCAAGTGTGGATTTGGACTTTAGCTGGTGCTTATGGTGGAGATTTTATGCATGCAGATGACATAAAAGTGGTTAACGATGATGTATATGCAAAACTAGAACCATTTGCAGAGGCAATTGGCGGTGAAATACAGCAAAAAGATGGAAAAACAGCAACGATTTCATACAAGGACAAGACATCAACGGTTGAACTTCTTGATGAAGAATATATTCCAGTTTTGAAATTATCTGATGAACTTGATCTCAACGCTAGATATTATAAGGATAGTAACACAACTAGCGTGATGTTTAAATAGTTGTTTACTAGGCTACTGTATTTTGCTTCTTTCTTGGTCAACTTTATTTCTTGGGCAACATTATTGGGCAACAACTAAAAAAGTTTGGTAGGCACTTGACAAGCAGGGGGGGGGGGTGCTATAATAGATATATTAGAATTTCATTGTATAGGAGATTGAATATTGTGGAGATGATTGTTGCCTAGATTTGTTACACGTTTAGCTAGTCTGGACTATAGAACTGCGAGTAAGCGGACACGTTTTACTCTGGCTGTTTTGATGTCCATGATCTGCATAGCGGGTTCTATATTGGTTGCATATGCTAGTGGAGCTTTAGGTGGTGGTAATAATAAAGCTGCAAATGCTGTTGCTGCTGAGGATGTTTCGATTTCGCCAACAAGTAGTGGAGTTGTTAATATTACGATTTCTGAAGATGGTACAAAATGGTCTGCAAGTGGCGCTGGTGTAAATGTTGGTGAGAAAAATTTTGCTGAAACTCCAGTTTTAAAAAGGTGCGGGTCGCCGGCAGAGTGTAAATACAGTGTGAAGATTTCGGGTTCAAGTGCTGGAGATACATTTAACCTAAAGGCAGAAGATGCTGCTCTTGAACATGTTGTTGTTAACAGAAGTCTCACTGAAAATGCTGGTAATACGAAGCCAAGTGTTAAAATCACTTCAACGATTCCAACAACTGGCGGTAAATTGAACTATTCGGTCTTAGATGATCTTGTTTTAGGCGATGGTACTGACTTGATGCTAGATTCGCAATTAAATGGTGATACTTCAATCTCTTCTATATACATCAAACATGGTATAAACAAGTTTGGTTCTGCTGCTAATGCTGGAAAAGTCCGAATCGGAAAAGGTACACTAGTTTATGTCAACGGGGATTCTAGTTATAATTGGGGATATCAACTTGATGGTGGAAGTGCATTTGCAGAAGCCTCAGACGTTGGTCATGCAATTAAGGCAGATGTTAGTATTAAGGACGAGGATGCTGCTTTGATTGCGGACAATGTGGACACCACTGGTAACTTGGCGGCAATAAAAGGAAGATTTGAAATGTCTCCAGCCTATAGAGCGACCTGTATTGTAAAAAGTCCAGAAAATGCTACATCTGATATTGACGGAAAGGTTGAAATTGAGCGAGGAAATTTATACCTTAGCAAGTTCTCAAATGCTGGTGAGTCATATATTACAGACCCCAATGATTATAACCTATATCCGTTTTATGTCCCGCTACAAATAAAATCTACGGATAATAAGGAGTATAACCTAGTTGATAATTCAAATGATAATCTTATTATTTCTTCATCAAATTATAGTACCGATAATTTTCAGACTCAAAAAATAATCAGCAACAAGCTTGAGGAAAATATTAGGACACTACTTAGGGGAGTACTTTCTGGTTTTACCTCTGCACAAGTTAACGATAAAGTTAGTTCTCTATTCCCTTTTAGTGATATTGTTGCATCTTTTTGGGTCAGAGCAGGAACTTATTCAGACTTGAAGGCATCTATAGGTTCTCAAAATATTACAGGTTTTGTCTCAGATGTTCGTCCACTGCATACGGTATTTTCACAGTTACTGCGGTCAAATACTCTTGCACTTCCAATTTACCAAACTAATTTAATGCAAGTTGGAGGAGTTGCCAATGAGCTTGATTCGCAAAGTGTCCAAGTTACTTTTAACAGCCCAGTTCTAGGTATAACTCCTTCTGATTTTGAGCTCAACACCAGTACTTATCAAGGAGTTGTTACACCTGATGATAGAGTTGATGTTATGCCAGATACCGACAATAGAGTGTGGCAATATCATCTGAGGTCTGTTACGGACAATGGAGGTATTGGGCTAGTTGTTCATTCACCACAGTGTCTAAGTGAGAACAACTGTATACCTAGAGGTTATGCAATTATACCAGATACTAAAATTGGCAACGAGATTAAAGATGTTGTGCTTTATGCTTCTGTTAGAATGCAAATTCAACCATTTAGTGACCCAGAACATGCAGAATTCTATAACTACAGACCAACTAGTAGAGTATTGCACGCCGCTTTTAGTCCATCATTTGTTACTGACAGCGGGCGCTGGAGATTTTGCTACACTTTGTCTGAGACGGCTCCAACACCTGAGCAGATTGCTTCGGACGATTATAAAGACAGTATTCGCACCTCATCGCGAAATGCAAGAACTGGAACTTGGCGTGATAATGGCGATAATCGAGAGTGTTCACCTGTACTAAAAACTGGTACTGATATTTATGGTCATGAAAATGTTAATGACGTTATTGATTTTAATCTTCTAAATAGTAATGCGACAAATCTTGTGGTTGTTGCTTGGGATTCAATTGGAAATCGCTATTCTAACGCTATTAGTATTCCTTTTGGTGCAAACAATAATGACCAAATTCCACTTACTGTAGATGATGTATGTAATAAACAAGATGAATGTTCAAATTCTGGAACTAATACTAACTCCACGTTCTATTTCCACTCAGTAAGTAATACTGAATATTATGTTAGTGCAGATCCTCTTTATGTAAACACATCAGGAAATCGCAATGGAGGTTTACATCCTACGTCCGTTTTTTCACCAACTTCTAACTTGGCTTTTATATATACTGCAGAAAATATATACAACTTACCACTTTCTCTGCAGTTTGATAAGTGGAAAATTACAGGTGATTTTTCATCTAAACCAGTGCAGTTTATTGTCTTTGACAGAGTTCCAGATGTTGTTACTTCGCGTTTTTCAAAAGTTGACAGATACTATAATTATTCAACTGGTAATGCTTGCTATAATCATCTTGGACAACTGGTGGATTGTAATGGGTATTTGAATACTTATGGGAACTTGGAATATAATAATTTTCCTATTGCTGATTTTAGTTCAAACATCTTGGACATAGAATTTGATAATGTAACCTTAATTGGCGGAGGAACAAATGGTATACCGTTTTTAGTCGGTGGTTCACCCAATATTGCTGGTTTTCCATCAAGCAGTGCTGACAACGGTTGGGGGTCAGCTGTTGATCTGAAAGTGACTGGTAATAACACTATTCGTAATACAACTGCTAGTTGTACCACTTTGTTCCTTGGAACTGTATCTTATTTACGAGTTGATGGTCAAGGTACGCTGAATCTTGAACAACCTGCAAATAATGGCAACTATTGCAATTTTGCTACTTCTGTTGGGAGTACTGCTGGCGGTACTAGAGATGCAATGGGGCATATTGAATTTGGCGGTCAAGTAACTATAAATGCCGACGGAACAATTGGCAGCACAATCAATCAATCCAGTAGAAAATTTATGGGCGTTTTTGTTACTGAAAATGCAAGGGTAAACACGATTTTATTGGAAAAGGCAAGTGCTTATAACACTGCTAACACAGTCTATAACAATAACTCATGTTTTGGTATCGCTGGAGAAGCAGATACCTATCTGAACATTCATTTTATGGATAACGCATTTGTTTATTGTATGTCAATATCGCTTGAAAGTGCTCTAATAGGCGCAAATGATCATGCAATAGCTCAGGTAACTGATCCGTATTATGGTGTGCATTTTGAAGGTAAGTCAACTGTTGTTTTAGACTACGAGGGCACTAATAATGCAACTTCTTGGCAAACTAAAGATTTTATAGGTTCGTCAACTACCTCATGGGGTAGTACAATTCCTAGAATTTTAGTTGAAGACTGTGCAACTTTAATAACAACTTCGCGTAGTACATTTTCAAAGAGTGCTGTATCAAGTTATAATCCATATCTTGGGGATTCGAATTTTGAGTTTGCTGATAACTATGCGCGCGGTATTAGAGTTAAAGGAGAAGGCAAAATATTGTCGCTTAATTCAAAAATAAACAATGGACAAGGTTATTATACTGCAATTAAAGAGGGTTCTGATTCTAATACTCAGTATCCTTTTATGCAGCCGTTCTATATTCCTAATTCTATTGTGCCAAGTGATGCAAATATAGGTGATTATTTAGGCAAGAAGATTAAAATTACTGCTAAAGATACTGATAATCAAGATGTGGAGTTTTTTGGTTCAACCTTAACTAGTGATGCTTATAATCATCTGCAAGATTTAGCAAGAAATGGTGTTCAACTTGGAGAAAGTAGCCCAATACATTCTGTTTTGCCATCAGAGTCTTCTACAGAAAACTGGACTTCTTCTATCGGACTATATCACATCAAGAATGCAATTGGTGAATCAGATGGTGGTTATATCGGAGGTGGATTTGCACCAAGTAATTTGACAAATAGTATTATAACTAGTATATGGCTTTGTGAAGATGATGAAACAAATTGCACTCCTTTAAGTGCGCCTACCGATCAACAACTTGCAGTGACTTTTCGTGGTAACACACTGGGTTCTAAACAGTTCAATATGGGTGCAACTCAGGCAAACAGTGCTTATGACTTATATCCAGTTTATTCTTCTGACGGAAGGCAAGGACAAGGTGTTCCGTTCAGCGTTGATAATTACTACAACACCATTTATCCAGTTGTTAAATCTGCAGATGACATAAAAAACGCGGATGGTTATGGCACTGCCTATGTTGATTCTAGCAACTTTGTGCGCCTAGATACGCGAAGTTTTACAGGACTGTCTCCTAAAATCAGCCAGTTTGAATGTCGCAAATATGTGGGTGAAAATCCCCAAGCTGATGTAGCAAATGAAACTAGTTATAATATCAGCTCGAGTTTTGGTTCATCTGGTTATTCTTTACTTCAGTTGAGTGTGCAAGATTCAGTTAATATTTCTTCGCCTGAAAATACATATTTTATCTGCAAGAGCGGAAGTGTTAAGATGGCTTTTAAGGCAGTTTTAGCAAATAGTTCACCAACTGGCGCATTAACTTTTGGAACTGGGACTAATGATGTGCCTCTTAGTAAATTCATCAATGGTTACCAGTATCCAAACTATTTCACCATCAAAAAACCTGGTGCATTTTCCGCTGATTCTGTGACATTTTTAAGAGCAACAAATCCAGTGGTTCAAGGTTATTTCCCATCGCAGTATTTTAATAAAGCCACGCTATTTGCTGATGTTGATTTCAAAAATCTTGATTATAATATTTATGCAGATGTTCCAATTTTCTTAAGTAGTAGTGCGCAGGACAATCCTAAGATTTCTCTTGAGTATCAAAGCACGGTTGGAGCTAATCTCCTAAATTCTCCAAATAAAGTGATTCGCGGAGATTTAGATGATGACTTTACACTTTACCTCAAGGATTCCAAGTTTGACCAACTGAAAGTTATTGCAAAATCACCCACAACACCATCAAATCCGCATACAGTCAAAATTAGCAATATCGGTTCATCTGAAATTGGCAAAACTACTTGTGCAGCAGCTGAAGTAGCACAAAACTGCATCGGAATAGATATTGAAGAGCCAAGTACAAAATTGGAAATAACTTCTCCTAATACAAGTGAAATTTCATCTGGAGCATATCCTGCAGAAGCTTCTTCTGAATATATCAAATCAGATTTGAAGGTATTTTCGCAGACAAAGGCAGGCATTTTTGCACCACTTCCTGCAATTGGTTCATATGCTTCAAGAATCAATGGTCTAGTATTTTCTGGAGGAGTAAATATTCTTGTTGGTGTAAAAACTACTAATGCATATGGGGATACACCGTCAATTGGCAACGGACCTCTGTATAATCCAGATTCTGAAGTCTCGCAAACTGCGATGAAGATTACTGTTAAAGATCAAGTTACACTCAGGAATACACGCACAACGCGGTTGATGGGGTGTACTAATTATTTCAATGGCACAAAAACTTCTGCTTTTTCAAGTGCTGATATTAATTTTGAGGGCGGTTTTATCGCATCAAGTTACCAAGGGGATTTTGAATCTCCAGCGCCAGATGTATGTGCGAAAATGGTACTTGATGGAGATAAAGTAGTTCCAGATCCAAATGCACATGTTTTTATCAGTGGAGGTTCTTATTTTGCGCCTTCGTTATCTGAGTACACCAATAAATACTGGTCAGTAAAATCACCTGATAATAAAGCAGTTCGCAGTTCAACTCTTGCAGTGCAGTATCCAAAAAACCAAAGTGTGGATAAATTACTAGAACCGCTTTATATACGCTCTTCTTTAGCATCGGATTGCCTTAGCAAAAAACCGTATGAAGTAAATCTGGGGGCTCCAGAGACTATTTATAAAGGAGTAACTGGATATGGGTCATGCGATGGTAATATTCCAGCTGATATTTCAATTGATGACAGTCTCAGCAGCAATTATGGTGGTTCTTATCTTGATCGTCCTGTTATTCCATTGACCACGACGCAAACTACACATAAAGAAACCGACGGCACTCTCGCGGCAGTTATATGGGTTCCAAGCGGTATACATTCAGATAGCATTAAGCTTACTACAGATTCTGGCGAAAAGACTCTAAGCGCATATGTTAAAAGTGGCGGAACTTCTACGCCTTTATTTGACTTGGACAATATTTATACTAATTATGCTGGCACAAAGCAAGTTTATACTACTGAAAAGACTGATTCTGGAAGTAATGTAACGCAGAGTGTACAAATCATCGCAAACAACCTAAGTAGTACGTCCGCTTTGGATTTTAGCGATATTTTTGCATATAATACTAGTGATGTAACTACAACTTCTGATCCTAGTGGTCAATCTATAGCGCTAGATCAGTACTTGGTGAAGAAAACAGGTGTTGCTGAAATTTATTTGAAGGCTGATAATGCTTCTGGAGAGGTTTATATTCCTGATGCAAGTTGCACAAAAAACATTACTTTTGAAGAAAAGCATTATTTAGGGTGTCAGTTTGTACTAATAAATAAAGATAGTCAAATTCATTATAAAGATATTGATTTTAAGCGTTTTGCGTCTACTCTGGCAACTTTGACGCTTAATGTGACAGCTGAATCAAACATTTGTTTCTATATAGGTAATCAATTTTCTTCTTCACCATCAAAAACTGATCTTTTCAATAAGTATACAGAATGGAAAACCACCACTAACTATGAAGATAATGCTGGTTGTCAAGACTTACATCAAGGGCAAAATAAGATTATAGTAAATTCGGAGTTCAAAAATCCGCCTGCTGATTCAAAAATCTTCTTTAGTTTGTTTGCAAAAGACTCTGCAGATTCTAGTGCTCTTCAAAATGTGGAAGTTTTGAACTTTAGTGCAGATTCTAATCAAACTATATATCTTACACCAAATAACACAGGTAGTTCACGCGCAAATCTTAACGAAACGTCATTAAGTGAACGTGGTATAGTTAAATATACTTACCAAACAGCAAAAACATACAAAATCACTGGGCTTGTGGCTAATAAAAATGATAGTGCAACTGACTATTCGTTTTTAAATGATTTTCCTCTTTATATTAGTGGTAATTCAAGCTTGAAGTTTGGTTTTAAGGATTTTAATGCATACCAAAATCTTGGAGATATTCGCAATATAGTAGTTGATGGTAACAACTTAGAAAATATTGAGCCGCTATCAATTTCTCTTGATGGAAATAAAGGTTTAGTTGGAGGTATTAGCGATTTTAATTCATCTGTGATCAATAATGATGGAACAATTCAAAGTGGGACTACGTTTAAATTTAGTAGTCGCCAAAGTGAACTAGCAGATTATGATAACGCGAAAAGTCCGATACAGGTTGTAAATAAAGGAAATGCAAATATTGATGTTAATAATAAAAACATCGTAATTGGAGGAGGCAGTAATCTGTGGAATACTGACCAAGGTTGCTCTGCACCTGGTATTTACATTCAGGCTTATTTAGATGCATCTAGTGAATTTTCTCCATCATCAGTTCATATAAATTCACGAAATAGCGGAGTTTTATATGCATTTGGCACCAATCACGGTGCTGGAATTGGAGGCGGTACTTTTATTAACCATGGTGGAGTAGTTAATTGCGGTACTAGCCTTGCTCAATTAGCAGCAACAAATGATACAACTGGAAATATAAAAATTTCTGGTAATCTCAACCTCTATGCTTTTGGTGGCAATTATAATTCGCAGAGACAAGCTAATTCCACTGAATCTGGAGGTAGTGGAATTGGAACTGGATTTTTGACTACTAACCTTAAAATGGGCAATATTGAAATTGGGACTCAAACTACTGATAGAGTTAGCAGCAATCAAATACCGCATGTTTACACAGGAACTAGAAAAATGGAATCTGGTGTTGGAAGGTCTGGTTATGCCCTTAATACTGAATCTAATGCAAGCATTACTATAGATCATGCGTTTTTGACTACTTTAAACAATTTTCAGCTGCGCACAGAGAGAAATCTCGCCAATATGTGGTGGGGTAGTGGAATTGGTGGAGGTACAACTAACAATCCAAGCGGTACTCCTGATAAAAACTATTTTGACAATACCGACATAAAGATTCGCGATTCCTTCATTTTCAGCAATGCGCCAATTGGAAGAACTAAGCATGATGTTGTTATTGATAATTCTTCTGTGTTCGTTGGTGGACAAGGAAGTGAAGCTGATGGAATTGAAAGATTGACAGCAGGTTTTAAGCCTACATATTATTATGAAGGAATTCAAGCGCCCATTTTGAATTCAAAAGGCGAAGAGTTGGCTCCGTTTTATGTTGAAAAAACTGTAAAAGACAATGATGGCGAAGTATTTAATCTACAGTCTCAAGAACCAGACAATAGCAGTTACTATCTTTCATACAATAACATACCTACACATGCATTTGACTATAGAGTACCGAATAAGTCAGAAGTTGACAATCTTCTAGGCTTTCAAAATGGCTTATCGTGGTCTTATGGTGGTGGTTACACTTTATTTGGAGATTCAGACTATCCCAACCTTTTCTTGAAGATGTGGGTTTCAAAAGAAGGTGCAAATAAGGGACAAGATGGATATATCTACTCAAACATTGGTGTTAAGGAAGTTGATGCAAACACTGGAAGTCTAATACCTGTAAATGCAGATGATGACTTTAAGCTTGCAACTGTTTTACTGTCTTTGCCTGAGCGTGAAGCATGCTTCTCAAAAGGGGTGACCCAGAATGTTGATTGCTCAGCAAAGAATTACCGCGGGGTTCCATACAAGTATAATCCAAGTGCTCTTTTACGCCATCAAGTAGATTTTGAATCAGCAGATGTCAATGAAGTTGAAAGTAATTCGCAAAATATGAAGGTTACTCTTAACTTTAGCGCGCCAGTTGATATTACACTTGATGATATAAAATACGCGTATAATTCAAGGTGTATGCCAATAGTTGCAGATTCACTAGCCGCAGGTGAAGATAATGAACAGTACACGTTTGATGTTGATTATTATCATGCGCTAGATTGCGATTCTGGTATATATGTGCGCAGTAACTTTGTAAAAAATTCTGGTAGTATAATTATAGGAACTAAGGATATAAAACGAGCTGAAATGGATGATGTGGGCTTGAATGATGTTCATGTCGCTCGTTATATGCCAACAATTGGTAAAGTTACTTTTAAGTCTAATTCTACTGGAAAATACAAGTATATCATGACTCCAGATACTGTTTCGGATACTGATATTTCAGTAAATGACCAAACAGGTGATTTGACGGTTTCTTCCATGGGTCAGCAACCAGTTAATTATGAGGGTGTTTTAGTTAATGGAGATAATGAGATATCCCTTCAACAAGCAGATTTGCAGGCTCTTAAAACTGGTGTTGGAAAGATATGGATTGCAACAAAGCGAGATGATGGAGATTATACATTTGATTTTCCATACACTGGCGATTATCAAGCGTTCAAGGCACCAGAAAGTGGTAGTTATACATTTGAGGCGTGGGGAGCAGAAGGAGGAATAGCAAATAATTATCAAAATAGAGCAGGTAAAGGCGCTTATACAAAAGGTGATATTACGCTTAACAAGGACCAGGATATATACGTCTATGTTGGTTCAAATCCTAAAAGTCCAGTTGATAATTTCTCAAAAACCGCAAATAGTGATTCTAATTCTGATTTTCGCAACAACAATTCATTTAACGGCGGTGGAGGAACGCATGTTTCAGATGCCAATTCTTACTCGCTAGGTGGAGGAGCCACAGATTTTAGAACAGATGCTGGAGATTATACTTGGTATGATAGTATCAGTACTTCTGGGCATGTTGGCAAATCTTTAACTTCAAGAATTATGGTAGCTGGTGGCGGTGGTGGCAGTGGTGCCAATACTAAAGCAACAGCAGATTATCTTTCTGATGCTGGTGGTTTAACATCATATTGTGAAGGTATTGCTACTCCTAGTTTAATGGCTGCAACTCAAATAGGACATGGCACTGGAGGTAGAAGTAATATAACAGCTGGAGGAGATGGATTTGCTGTTGGAGCAATGGGAACTACAGGTAATAGTTATTCTGGATCGGGATCTGGTTGGTATGGCGGTTCTGAAACATGTAATTCAATTACTTCAGCATCAGGAGGTTCTTCATATATATCTGGGCATTTAGGCTCTGTGGGTCTTAGCTCACTTCAATATGATGCAACTGGTAAGCCAAACCTTAGGACAACAGATTTGAACCAGGCAAGCCAAAACAGTAGTTATTCACTTAGTCCAACTAATTTGCAATTTTCATCAACTTTGATGCAAGATGGGCGAGATACAAGCCAAATTCAGCCAGATGGAGAGTTCAGAAGAGGTCATACAGGAGATGGTTATGCTCGCATCACATATCACAAAAATGTATCTGGAGGAAGTTGGAAGTTAAATGAAACTAGTGGATCTAAATTTGCTCAAATTCCAGCAAACAACCAGGAGTTTATTGAGGTTAAAGGTACTAAATCTGCATCAACTTCAACATGGGAATACAACTATACAGGTAATTTTGAGGCGTTTATTGCTCCAGCTGATGGAGATTACATGTTTGAAGCTTGGGGAGCAGGTCTTGATAGTGCAGTTACTTATGCAACGGGATCTGGTGGTTATTCAAGTGGCAAATTGCACCTGAACAAAAATGACTTGATATATGTTGCAGTTGGACCAAAAGGTGCCAGAGGTGCGAAGCCGACTTTTGGTGGCGGTGGTCATGTTGCTGGGAATAGTCTAGGTTTTTCAGGCGGTGGATCGACTGATTTTAGACTGGAAGTAAATGGCAGTAATTGGGGAGACATTAATTCCTTGACTTCGCGCATTATGGTTGCTGGAGGAGCTGGTGGATGGGAAGATACTGAAACTTCAAATAGAGCCAACGGATCTGGTGGCGGATTAAAAGGCTCTAATGGCTCTGGTTGTACTAATACAGGTGCTACGCAAACACATGGCGGAATTTATGATGATGGAACTACATGTTCTGGAAGGTTTGGTTCTGGAGGCAGTGGTATAGGTGACTACTCTGGTGGTGGCGGCGGTGGCTACTTTGGAGGAGCGGGTACTAAAGATAATGCTACTGGTAGTGGAGGTTCTGGTTATGTTTCTGGGTTTACTGGAGCAGTTGCAGTACAAGGAAGAGGATTAACTACTCCTAGATTGTCAAGTGCTGGAGTTCAGTGTGCTGATGATACTACAGATGAGGAATGTTCAAAGCATTATTCTGGACTTGCATTTGCAGATAGCAAAACTGTACAAGGTGGAAATAATGGTTGTAGTAATCCTAGTGAATCACCCACAGGAACATGTTATGCAGATAAAGCAGGACATGCAAAAATCACCAGACTAGATTATACAGAACCTGAACCAGATGATGCTAGTGTACAGTACGCCAAAAATGCAGTTTCAGCGGGCTCAAATATTGTCTTCAAGCTTGATTCAAAGGATAAGTATCATATAACTGGTTTAACAGGTGATCTCAAGTTCCTAAATAATGTCTCACTTCCACTTGAAGATGATTCTAGTTGTACTTCTGAGAGTTTCCATTGTGATATAAGGTTCAGATTTAATAATCTTGATGAAAATGCAAGTCTGGTTTTTGATGGTAGTCTTTTGGCTGGGTATGCTGGTTCAAAGCGATTTGTTGACAATAACCAAAATGTTAAACCCTTTGAGGTACACCTTAAGAATGCCAAGTTCACAGGATCTGCTAATAGTGCAATTTCGGTTCGTAATCAAGCAGGACTTAAACTAGTTTTAGATGGAGAACAAATAAACAGCCTAGTTGGAGGAAACAATTTTGCAGGCATTGATGTCGTTTATGCAAACAACTTCTATAATTATCTGAACATTTACTCTTCTCAAAAGTCATCCCTAGTGGTCAAGGGGAACTGTACATTAAACTGCGCTGCTTCTGGTATAGGCGGATATTATAATGTTGATTCTACAAGCGTAAATCAGCTTGGTGAGGTAAATTTCACTGGAAATGCAAGAGTTTTTGCGAAAGCATCATCAAATGGAGCATATTCAGCAGCTGGAATAGGCTCGGCAAACGGAGGAACTGCTGGTATTATTAAAATTGGGGATGCAAAGGGCAGTTTTAGCGAAACGCTTGACCCAGAATCCAGTGTTGTAGTTGGGGCAATTGGATCTGCTAAATCTGGTAACTATGAACTGCCTTATAGTGCTTCTAGTAATAATGCCTCAGGAATTGGAGGTTCTGAGAGTTGTAATACAGGTCAAATTGCTACAGAACCTTCTGAGATTGTGGTCAATTCAGGTCTAGTATTTGCACAAGGTATGGGAACTGCAAATACTCCTCATGTTAGTATTGGGTGTCCGATAGTCGCTTTGAAGAAAGATATGAGTATCGTTATAAATGGAGGTTCAATCTATTCAAATGGCTTTATTGGTGGAAGTGAAAGAGGTGTTGAGTTCGCAGATAATTTGTTAATAAAATCAAACTCTGAAGTTGTTGGTCTGAAAACAAATATTACAATTCTTGATCCACAGTTTACTAATTCAACTACTTATAATTGGCCAGAAAACTGGAAGAAGGGAATTCAATTTTCTCCTTATCAATTCACTAAACCACTTTCTTCTATGTATGTTGAACCTGAAATTTCCAATAAGCAGGCATATGGAAAGGACTTCAAACTGAACTTTGAAACTCCTGGTATTTCAGATCTTGAGACCGTTTTGCCCTCAAGTTATTTAATAACCGATGCTATGAGAATTTCACTTTCTGGTGAAGTATCGTCAAATATCAATCTACTTCCGACTAATTCAACCATATATAGTGCCTACAATAAGCGACTACCACTTGCGACATTTTGGGTAACTAACAAAGATTATAGCAATATCGTAATAAAAAAAGATGCAGACCAAATTGATGGCAAAACTTTTATGAGAGGTGTTGATTTTTATAACTCTAATTCGCTTTATAATACAGTTCGTGAATTTGAAAGCAATTCTATTGAGAGCATAAAAGTAGATGGGCATTCAAAATCTACAACTTCTACTAATCTTGAGTTTAACTTTTCATCATCGGATGGTTTAGATAGTCTTGTATCTGATCAAATTGTGCTTGAGGAAGTTGATAATGCTGGTAATCCAAATCTAAGCATTATAAAGGGTGAAGTGACCTGCAATGAGAATAAATGCACAATGCCAATTTCTGGTACTTGGAATAATAATACGAAACTCAATTTACACATTATTTCTAGCAACAAGAAGTTGTACGGACCTTCATTTTACTATCAAGTTTCTCTATTCAAGCGCATTGTTGGCTCTACAACCTTTACTACTCTTTTTGCAGTAGATGGAGGAGTGGATTCAGGTGTTGGAACCACTTCACTTCATATGTGTCTTGATCCAGATTCTGGAGCGCAAAATCTTACACTTGATAATGTTGAACTAGTAAATCCTCCAGTAGGTGTTTCACTTTTGCGGTTTGAAGCGCCTAGTTCAGTGGCTCCGAATTGCCGTAATTTAGTAATTGATAATAAGAATGAGAATACTACTCAAGCCACAGTAGATATTACGCTAAAAGTAAAGGATAGTTATTATTATAGCTTTAGTGAGGCATCTATTTCAAGAGTAACATATATTTATACTGTCAGACGTGCGCCAATTTTGCAAACTCAAGCGAATCCCGAAAGGCGTGGAAATTATGGTGTTATTAAGTTCGCATCTGATATCGGTGGAAAGTATAAATATGCTTTAGTTGATAGTTCAGTTAATTGTTCATTCTATAACTTTGCTAATATTCTAGAATCAAGTGCATTGGTTAATGGAAGTAATATTCTAAATGTACATGGTATAACTGGACCTGAAGAGAGAAAAGTTTGCGTTCTTGCTACATCTTTTTCTGCTATAAATTCCGTTTTTGAATATAATATTCCTGCTGGTTTTAGCATCAATGTTTTTTCAAATGATAATTCTAAGGGAACTGTTTCTGTAGTAGATCAAGCAGGATCTAATGAAAGTACTTTTTATTATTCTAGCGGAAGTACTATTGATTTGCTTGCAACTCCAGCGGAAGGTGACTGGGCATTTTCAGACTGGAGAAGTGATAATGGTGGTAATTTTGCAGACAAGATATCAAGTAGAACAACTTTTACAATGCCTAGTAATGACTTGACAATACTTGGTAGATTTGTTGATGGTGTTAAAATTCTGGCTGCTAATTTCAATGGGCAGCAAAACGAAAAAAATACCGATAAATTGGAGCTTATTCTTTCAAAACGAGTTCCTTTGACGCTTAATGATATAAATATTGATTCGGCATTTTTTAATGGAGGTCAGGTTAGTAAATTAGACTTGCAAACTGAGAATTTAGATAGTTACAACTCCATTTCTGGAGAGTTTGAGAAAATCACGGTAACTCTTAAGACCATTAAACAAGGTAGTGTTAATATAAGTATTTCTAGTAGTTTATATATCTTTACTCCTGAAATGCTAACTGGTCAAGTTTCTCTTGATGATTTGCCGATGCAGTTTTTGAATACATTTGCAGATAGAGAATCGGCGGAAACTGCAAGTTTTAGTTTTACTCCAAGTGAAGATGGTACATACACCTATATAGTTACAGATATTGATGGAAATTATACATCCTCGCAAGTAACTGGCGATACTGGGAAATATACAGGATCTGCCCAAAAAGATACAACTGTTACTATTAACTTGACCTCGTTAGAGTCCAAACCGTATTATGCGTTCGTTGTGGGTCTTGATTCACAAAATAACTTGTCAGATCCGCATCGCATATATATTCCAACGTATACTCAACTCGTAAGCGCAGTACAAATTGGAGGTCAAAGTCTGGAAAAATCAACAACTAATATTAAACTAACGTTCGCCAATGATATTTTAGAACTAGACAAGGATGACATTGAGTTTACATCTAATGCATGCACTGAGAACTATTTAGATGATAATGGTAATTCACATACTTGCGAAGGGAATGCTGAGTTGACAATTTCTAAAGTGGTTAAAACTGCAGATCCTAAGGTCTGGAATGTGAGTATTGGCAGTATTTCAAAACAAGGCAGTATCAATATCTTCATCAAAAATGCTACTGAAATCAATTCATGGACAGGGAAAACTGCCACCCAAGATGTAGTAATTGGGCGAGCCACAGATGTTGATGTATATAGGAATGTTTTTGGACCTTCATTTGCATCCCTTTTTGCATCACGCACAGCATTAAATTCTGGTCATTTTGAGTTCGCAGCTAGTAATATGAATGTTGCATACTGGTATTGTGAATATGACATTGCAGATGTTTCTACTCATACAGTTGATGATATTAAAGCATGTTTTAATGCAACGCAAGGTAATACATCTGGTAAAAGTGCAACAAAAGGACAAGTTATATCTTATCCATCAACCCTAAATTCACCTTCTGGTAAACGCATTTTGCTCGTTGGTCAGGGTGTTTCGCTAAAGGACAACAAAACGCTTGTATATTCAGACATCACGCCAATATTAGTACCAAGTTATGTGGAGATAGACACTCAGCAGACCTATTCTCAGTATTTTGAAAATGGTGTTTATAAACGCGAGACCTCAGCATTTAAGTATATGCATAATAGTGTGAACGTTAAGGTTGCTCTAAATATCAAAGTTCCAAATCTGACTCGTGATGACTTTATTGTGTCTACCGATGGTGATCAAGCATCTGCAATGATTTCTACAGATGAAGATGCAGTTACTACTACCGATGGTGGCAAAACATATTATGTCAAAATTGCAAGTGTTGATAAAGTCTCACAAGGTCAAGCAACGCTCGGTTTGAAACGAGTGCCTGGTTATAATTATGCTGATGCTTATAATTCTTGTTTAGATGATCCGCAGTCTGCTAATTGCTACCACCTAGGATCTACAAGTGTCATTGAAGATGGTCTGCTATTTTCTGATGCATTGCCTCCTACTATCAATGTTGTTGCAAATAAGCGATCTGCAATTATGAACTACAGCTTTAATATCACTAGTTCGGATGTTGGTGCTTATTATTATGATGAATGTAGTTTAGATGATGAAATTCCAACTGCTACTTCGTTGAGGGATAGTGCAGGCGTTAAAAAGTCTTCTATAGTTGCAAATACTCCTGTTTTGGCTGCTGCAGATTTCAAAACTGATGTTGGATATACTGAGGGTGATTATTTGAAGAAAAAGGGCGTTTGCGTAACTGCTGAAGATACTAATGACAATTTAGCGTCAACTGTTCGGTTGTCCTATAATGAGCTTATTGATTATGATTTGGCTGCAGATGGAGCATACGATTCGGTAAGCATTACAACGAGAAACATTGAGTTTACGCCTAAATATGCAGCTACTATACCAGATTTACAAGTGTCGGTAATTAGTGATACGAATATAGTACTTGGAGCGCCAGTTAAAGCGGAAGGCAATAAGTGGAATATACCAGTTAGTAATGTCACAGATGAGGAAAATTTGCGCCTCCAGTTCCATACATCAGCAGACAGTATAATTTTCCCAAGCACATCTGATGTTCAGATACATAAAAATACACGTCCACCTCGAGCACGTGGATCTGTAAAATCTCAGTCGTCTGCGCTGAATAGTGATTCTGATAAACGAATTGTTGAGTATTGGCTTGGAACTCAAAATTTTGTGGGGGAAACTCCAAATACAACCAAGTGCAGTTATTTTCTAAGCACAAGTCCAGTTCAGGACCATTCAAGTTCCGTGTTTACTCCTTGTAGTCCAACTTTTGCACAGGGCGAGACGAATAAGGTCAGTATGGATATTCCAGATGATACAGACACTAGTATCAAGAAATACTTGTATATTAAGGCATACGATGAGGTTGAAAAAACCCAGTCAATTGAGGAGTTTGCTGTTCCTGGTATTCCTAAAATAACTAGTGTTAGCCCAATTCCAGTGGACACAAACCTAGTAACAACTGGTTTTGAAATCACGGTTGGCATGCATCTTGATTCTTTCCGTACTAATCTTCTGGAATTTACTGCTGCGGAGGCTTTTCCACTTGGTGTTTATCTTACTCCTACTAATGTATGTTCAGGACTAACTTTTGACTATAACAATGTTAAGTTGACTTATGTAGGAAATACAACAACTATATCTCTTTCAATATCTAACTATGGAGGGTGTACAGGTGCTAGAAAAATATTCTTCCGTAAGATTCTTGCAGATAATGCCTTCTATAATAATCTTGAATATACGCGAAATACAGGTACTAGTGATGATGCTATCGCTTTTAAGGGGGCAGTATCCAATGATGGTCAATATGCAGAAAATATTAGTGCTGACTGGAAAGAAGGTGGAAATAATACTGTTGATTTGAAATATATATTTAAGTGCGATAATTCTAGTAATCTATCTCTAAATAGTAATAAATACAAGCGCAAGATCTATTACAAGATTATTTCAGACTTTGCACAAAATGGACAAGATAGAACACCAGACGAAACTGCTATTAACCAGACAAACTTTTGGCCAAACCTTGACGATAGCAAGTTATCAAACAACTGGAAGAGCATTGATAATACGTCATCAGAGGATAGTTGTAGCACGACAAATCCTGAAATAGATGTAAATCTAGCCGATGCAATTGATTCGAGTGAATTTAGTCAAGATAGTGTTTCTCCTCGTTTAATCTCGTTTTTTGAAATGCCATATGCAAATACTCAAGGTGATCTTAATCAAGTTAAGCCACGTATGTATAGGGCAGTTATACCAGGAAGAGTAAAAATAGAGAGTGTAGAAGGCAATAATGGCGTGGAAAATATTAAGAACACAAGTGAGTTCAAATTTACTTTATCACATCCAGCAATTAGCGCAAATATCGTGCAGCCGAATATCAATGGTAAAGAGTTCATCAAGATTACGAACGGAGATGGAAGTGAATATGACGGAAATAATAATAAGTATGCTGACTTTATTGGTGATTTCAGTTATCTTGGAGATTATCAATATTTGATTGAATTTACTGGTCCTTTGGATTGTCCTGATTGTAGAATCGCGCTAAATGAAGAAAATTTTCATTATTCGAACGTGGCAATTAATGGATATCCTGCTGATAATTCAGGAGCAGACAATATATCTCTTTGGAGTGCTTCTACTGCGGCAATTTCCACTCCGCTTTATAAGGATAAAACTGCACCGAATGCTGTAATTTCAAATCCTTCCAGAATTGGCAAAAATCTTGCGCGTTTTACATACTCTGTAGATGATTTTGCAAAGGTTAGTTATCTGGCGCTCTCTGATGAAGAAATTGCTCAAAATGTGTGCGGGGTTAATTCAAATTATGCAACAGGTGTTGATAATACTACTTTAGCAAATAATATTATTTCCAGTGCCTGCTCTAAACTAGTTGAGCATCAATTAACTCCAAGTAACTATACGCTTAATCAAAATATTGATGCTGAACTTAATCGTGTTTCTGAAAAAGCACTTACTGTATTTTTAGTGCTAGAAGATTCTAACGAAAATAGAAGAGTTGTATATACGACCTCAAATGCAGTTCTTCCAGTGTATTATATTAGTTCGGTTGATTATTCGGAATCTGGAAAGTTGAACACTGAAAATACTGAATATATTGATCTAAAACTCAATAGTTCAATTGATAAAAGCACCTTCCTTTCATCTAATGTGCAGATATATCCAGACTCCTTAAATCAGAATGCAGGTGCTATTGATGCTGGTGTAGTGGTAAATCCTGTATGTCAAACAGCGTGTGATGCTTCTGATACATATAGAGTTGAACTTAGCGTTAAAACTCAGGGTGAATTAAATGTTAGACTTGTTAATAATAATGCAAGTGTTTATTTTACCACAGAACCTCATATTTTTAATGTGTACAAAGATTTTACTGCACCAGTTGTTTCATATATTACATCTTCAAGATCTAGTATAAATGCGGCAAATATTACTTTTGCAACTAATGAAAATGCTGGTAACTACTACTACCTGCTAAAAGATCCATCTGACGCATCGCCATCTAAATCTGATGTTTTAGCTAGTAGTTTCAATAGTAGTTTTAATACTTCTGTAGGGCAGATTCCTATAAGTCTTACTTCATCAAGTGGTGAAATCATGTATTTGGTGCTTTGCGATACTTCTGGCAATTGCTCTGAGGTTAGTAGCAAGGTTATCAATTCCTTTGTGACGGTCACGAGTGTAGTTTCAAATGGAGCAGAAAATCAAGTGACAACTTCGTATATTAAGGTCACCTTTGATACTCCAGTGCAAAATCCAGACTTTGATATTGCTTTTGGTGGAATTTCATCACTTAGTTCAATTAGCCAGTGCAATGAAGGCTCGGAAGTTTCGGGCACTGTATACTGCATAAACATACTCAAGCCAAGTGGTTCAGGGACAATTCAAGTGTCATCGCCTAGAGCAGAAAATGCAACTTTTGCAACTTTTGCTCCAGTTTCTGTTCAAGTTCACACAAACATTTTGCCAACAGTTTCTAATGTTGCAACTTCTAGACTTGATGCTAGTCATGCGCGTATTGCATTTGTTACTGATGAAGGTGGTAGTATATATTATGCAATTACTGATTGGGATGGAACTCCATCAAGCTTTATATCATACAGTGGTTCTTCTGCTGTTACTGGGAATAATCAGATAGATATACCAATTGATGCTGGTTTACACAAGGTGTGGATTCAAGTGCAAGATCATGAAAATACTGCTGGAGTTATTGCTGGTGCAAATGTAGAAGGATATGCAGTTTTATCAAGTGCAACTGTTGATGGCACGCAGAATTTGAAGACTAGTAAATATTTAACATATACATTTTCAAATCCAGTGGATGATATAGGCAAGATTACATTTTCTTTGGATGATTCTTCTAGTACTATGGCAACTTTGGGCAGTATTTCACAATGTGCAGCAATATCTAATAAAACGTGTTACAATCAGGAGATTACAGTAAATGAGCAAGGTTCAGTTAAAATTAAGGCGCATTCTAATTATTATAAAATTAACAACGATTTAACGCAAGATATTGAAAAAACTATCACAATAAATAAGGATATTTCACTTCCAAATATAGTTTTCAATAACTCTAATTTCATCTATAAGTACGGAGATAGTGCAAGTGTATCTGGATTTGATATATTGAAATCTAGTGGAGATAGTTCATGGGCAACTAAGTTCAATATTATAGTTAATTACAACAATGAAGGAATAACTAATACTCTTAGCTACAACTTTAATTGCGCGAACCTTGAATTTAGTTGCTACACCTTTGATATTTCGCAAATTTCTGCTCTTGTTAACCAGTTTAGACAAAATGCGTCTTTTAGCGATCCTAGTACTGGTATTTTCCAGATCCCAATAACTGCCTATGATAGAAGCCATGTGCAAAGTCCTCATGGTGAAGCAACTCCTAGAATTTCTACTTCTAATTTGCAGATAAGTATTGAAAATGGTTCATTTACTGCTAGTCCAACTCTGCATTTTGATGGTATTACTGAGTCTGGAGGCAAACATTATGCCAAGTTTAAGGATACTATAAGCATTAACGAAGTTGGTAATTTCAAGTTCTCCGATAATACATTTGCAACTTCAAAGACTTACCAGTGGTTCAAAATCTTGAACGGCTCGGATAAATGCGAAGTTAGTGATATAAATAAATGTGAAGCAGTATCTACATCAAGCACTGTTGAGACAAATTCTGCAGGACAAATAATATCAGGTGCTGTTCCAACACTTACTCCAACTGCAGATGATGCTGAAAACGGCAGTAGATTTATTTTGCGTATACTCGGATCTCATCAGGGGCTAAAAGAGCCAAATGATTTAACCATCAACAGCGGCACAAGTTCTATTCCTGCAGGTGTTTTATGGTCTTCAGTTGTGCAAACTATTAAGCGTGATTTTGATCCTAGACCACAATTGCTCATGAGTGATCCAGAGATTGGAAGAACTGCAATAGTTAAGACTAATATCGCAAGTGATCAGGCTCCATTTGGTGGAGTTAGTGGAGATGTGGCAGAAAATGTACACATCACAAATTGTGCAGTATATGTAGATAATATTTTGAAGAATTCTATTAGCAATTGCCTTAATTCGCTAACTTATGACAAAAGCGGTATTTCATATGCGGTTAACCCAGAAGATTTGAATAAAAACTTGGAGTTTAATGCTAAAATCAGCGCAAAAGGTTATATTGATGCGGATATTAGTGTTGTTAAACAAGTGGCTCAGGGTTATTTTTCACCAATTACTGTTACTGAAAATCAAGAGAACAGTTATAGAGCATTTTCAGATGTTAAATATACAGTTCGTTTAACAGATGGACAAAATCCATGGAGTTATGTGGATGAAAATGGTAAACTTGAATGTACTCTGCAGTATAAAGGTAGTCAAATAGATGATGAATGGCAAGATTTCTCAGCGGATATGAAAACTAGCGGTAATTATGGAGATGAAAATTGCGCATCTAATGCATCAACTACAAGCTTTGGAGTGAAGTGGACGGTAATCAAAGGGTATATTGGCAACCAGATTCGTCTGAAACTTAGGGCAACTTCTGATACGCGCCAAGAAAAGATAGTCTACTCTGATGCGCATGCAATTTTACCTGCTACTTTTGCGGACAATCTTGGCTTAGAACCTGGTGAAAACCGATCCTTTATTGCGACAGACACACAAACAGTTGCATATCATCTGCCTAATTTTGTGCCTAATTCTGTTCCAGATGGTTTTAAGATTGTATGTAAGCTTTATTCGTCTGATTATGCGACTGGATACAATTCAGAAGATATTTCTAGTTCTGTCTCAAGTAATTATATTTCAGGTTCTGATTTGTGCGGAAATCTTACTACTTTTGGGGAAAGTTTGCAATTAATCTATATAATTCCAGTGCAATATGTCAACAAGTATGTACAACTGCAAGTTACCTATATAGCAGATGATTATACCTCAAAGGATGTCGGTGATACTTCTTATAGCAAGGTTTTGGCTCCAAAATTCACAAGTGAAAATCCTGTCATTACTTCAACCGTAACTTCTCCTAGTCTTGCCGTTAACTTCACAAGTTTATTGCCAACTCCATCTAGCACTAGTTTAACATGTTCTCTTTATAAAGTACAAGCATCTGAAGATACTTTACTTCAAACAAAGACTTGCAATACTTCAAGTGTCCAAAACAATCGTTTTACTGATTCTTTTACTTTAGGCTCTGGAGTTGCTGCATCTGGAGATAAAGTGTACATAAGAGTTACTGCTAGTGCTCCTAATTTTGAAACTACTTCATTTAGTTCAAATATCGCCGAGTTCGGTAAAAGCAATCTTGGTGATTTGACTTTGCATACTGAAAATACTGAGCCAGTAACATATCATTCAAAGATTAACTACACGCTAGATTATTCATCACTTGAGACTGCTCCTAGTATTTCGCCAGCGTTCGCAATAGAAGGCAGTATTCCTTCAGGTGTTTCGCCAATAGTCAAGTGTAAAAAGGCAGATGGCAGTTTTGAGGAGTTGACTTTAACGAGTGGAAAATATGCATGCACAGAAAATATGAGTGCATATACTGGTAAAAAGTTAGAAATTGAAGTGTCATTTAATCTTGCTGATGCTGGTGATACTGCTGATTTACCAAATATTGATATTTCCTTAAATGCTGAGGTTTCTAGTGAGGATGTATATGCGCAAGTCAAATCTAAGTCTACAACTGTAAAAAATGCTGTATTTAATAACATCACTATTGATTTGCCACACAGTTTAACATACAATGATGGTAATCAGGCAGCAGCAAAGATCAGCGAAATTGGCACTAGTATTGACGGAGCAGATATAAAAGTAGATAGCAGTTCTGTATCAGATCAAATCGGTAGTGCAATTTTCATGCAGTGCAATTTTTATTATTTAGATGGTGGTGGAGTGCCAACCAAAATTGAAGGAGCGGTAAATTCAGATGATACAACAACTGGCAACGTCTCAAATAAAACTGCTCTTAGTAGTTCTAGTTGTTTTAATAATGACATCAAGCTTAAACCTGGTTATAATTTAACTAATAAGCAAGTTTATCTTGAAGTTAAAATATCTGGAAAAGGATTTTCAACTTATACAATTGAGTCATCAAGAACGTTTATCTATAAAGCGTCATTTACAGAGTCTATGTATACAATCAGTTCGCAATTAAATTCAAGTTATAAATACAGCAATACAACTTCCGTGAATGTAACACTGCCAGAAGTTAGCTGGAATAATCTAAATGGGCAATCTTATGAGCTAAAATACTTAAAGTCTAGTGATAAAAATGGTACTGATGTAACGGGGCTACTTGCATCTGATGCAATAGTTTCAGTAACTGGAGGAGATTGGGCGAATGGAGCACTCAGTAAAGAAATTGGTATTACTCCTAGTGCTAATATTGTCTACAACTACTTAAGTGTTGGTTTAACATTGAGAGCCAATGGTTACAACGACTTTGATTCTCCTCGCCTTTGGAAAATGGTGGAACCTCTAAATATTGCTTCAGCAGAAGGCTTTAACTTCAATATTCCAGCTACTACAACCGTTGATGAAACTACTAGTATTTCCTCGCATTTGAGCTTTGTACAAGGAGGCACAACAACTGCAGTAGATGTTAGTGCATCTAATATTACATACGACTTCATATATGTTGAAAATGCTATTAGTTCTAATCAGTGCCAAACAAGTGTTACTTCAAATATCAACAACCAGAAGGTAGTCCCCTCAGATTTTATCAGCAATATAGCTTTTGATCAAGAGGATGAAAATTACTCTAGCTCATTATACCTCGCTCCAAGTTTGTACAACACTTGTATTGCAGCTAAACTTAGAGTTGCTGTTCCTGGATATACTAGTTTTTCTACTACTTCGTCATTTAGTCCTGTTTTACCAGCGCAGTTTACAAACTTTACATTTAATGGTTCCGCTCCTGTGAGTCTCAAGTTTAACCAGACCACTGATTTATCTGGGCTTATTGCTGATTTGACAAGTCCTGTAAATTATGCGCAAAAGGCGAACCATACTACTCGTGCAGTTTGGGATTTCAAAGAGTTGCAAAGAACTACAACCCCAGCAACTGAAGGTTCTTGGGCTAAAGTTGATGCGAGTGATGAATGCGTAAAACTAGAAACTGGCAGTAGTGGTGAATTGATCAAGTTAACTCCTAAACCTTCGAGCTCCTCGTGTGCATACAGTTATCGTATAGTTGTCACTGCAAGTGCGAATACTGGTGAAGTTCCAGCTAACGCATATACAACACATGACTTTGCAAGTAGTTCGTTTACTGTTTCTAAGAATATCTTCACAGGTCAAGTTACTTTTGACTATCAAGGAACTGCTGGTGCATCTCGTCCGTCAAGCGATGAAGTTGTGGAAATTGCCAATATGAATGGTTCGGCAGCGAAGTTCAACTTGAACAATTATTCACCAAACGGTCCTCTTGGACTAACTGGTCTAACTGACTGGACTAAGGTCTATAATGACATCAAGTTTGAATATGCAAGTGAGCCATTAACAGATGCCTTTGAGGGCAAGGGTATTAATTCTATAAATTGCTCAGATTCTACTGTTGCAACTTGCCAAAAAGGGTCAACAAATGCAGATTTTGCAACTCTAACTCCAAGTTTAGGAACTGGATCTGGCGACGAGAAGTATACAAATGCACCGTTATACCGCAAATTCGTGCGAGCCCAGTTCAAATTCCAGACACCAGGATATGAAGATGTTCTAGCTACCACCAAGTGGATATTTATTTCCAGTCCACTTCCACTTGCTTCAAATACACTTGTACCTTCCTATGCTCCAGTTTCTGCATTAGTTGGCTCAACTATGACCGTTTCAGCTCCAACTGTCAACTTTTCATCAGACGCGAGTTGTTCATCTGGTTGTAATACAGCAACTTCGTATAAGTTTGAAGGTACTGCATCCCAGATTCTCCAAGATTATTCAGGTACTAGTTCATACAAGTTCACAAAGGCACAACTTGGTGCGCAAGTTACAGCTACTGCAAAAGTTACTAGACCTACTTTTTTTGAGAACTTTGCAACCGTAACTTCTGCCTCAGTTGCTCCAATTACCACTACTTTAGAACTCACTCCTGCAACGTCCATATTTGTGGGCAGTTCATTTTATCTAGGCGTTAAGCTGAAATTAGGAGATTATGGTAACTACTGCTCTGTAGAGCCAATAACTGGTCAAATCAATGTAAAATACAGCGGCTCAACAATAAAGACTCAAGATGTATCTATTTCAAGTTCTGGGGCTCCAGTGTGCAACTCTAGCGGAACTACTATTGATGTTAAGATTGACCATTTATTTGATGCAGGCAGTAAGCAATTATCAGTAGAATTTGTGCCATCTGGTTCACCACTAGTTTATACTGGAGCAACTGGGACAAGCAATATTGATGTACAAAAAGTTTCATCAAGTATTTCAATTGATTCACCACAAGGTATTTCAGTTTCAAGTAGTCATTTTACATATGGTGTTAATATGGAGACTAAAGGATATGTGAATACGAGCGCTGGCACAAATAAACTGTCTTATAAAATACATGGACCTAGTGGTTTTGGAACTTCTGGTATAGTTCAAGGAACTGTTAATCTTACTAATCCTGCAAATTGCAGTGTTGATTCTAAATGCGTTCGAACTGCTAGTATAGATTACCAAGGTTCTATATATAGTGGTAGTTACTGGATTGAAGTTACGTATGTAGCAAATGATAATGAACTTGAAGCAACTCAAAATACACAAGCTGCAAGTCTAGGTGTTTCTGCTCAAGGTTCAAAGATTACACTAAACTCAATTTCAAGTTTTCCTGCAAATACTGCAACTTTGCCAATTCATGCAGAAGTTAGACCTGAGCAAGAAAGTATCACCAATATCCGACCAGATGGAAAAGTGCATATTGAGTTGATATATCAAGACTGTTCTAATAGTGAACTACAAAGTATCATCAGCAGTTGTGGAACACAAAATGACACGACTGGACAAACCTATATTTCTCAGGATGCTAATCTATCTGCATATAATAACTCTAATTTTATAAGTGAGGCTACTACAACTATAACGCTCACTAAAAATAGTATCGCAAAGATTTTAAAAGGCAATTGGCTGGCTAAAGTAACTTATAATGGTGATTCTAGATTTTCAACAAGTAATGCCCAGACTTCTTTTATTGTAACAAGTATTACGCCTTCTATAAGCATTACACCGCCAACTGCACCTAAAATAACGGATAGTTCAATGACCTTTGGAGTTTCAGCTAGTGCTCATGGTTTTATTCCTAGTCAGTCTATTGGGTATACTCTAAAAACTGATTCTGGTGTTTATACGGGCACGACTTCTGGACAAGTTTCAGTTACTCCTCAGGGTACCACTTGCCTTTATAACGCAGATTGTACATCTACTACTAGTATCACAATACCTTTAGGCATAAGCATTTCAAAACTTGGTAATTATACAATTTCTCTAAATCTTCCACCTGGTAAATATTCATCAGGAGACTTCAACTTAAATACTGCAACTGGTGAGTCTTCTGTCTATGTTAAAGGCCTTGAGTTGATATGCGAAAATAGTGTTTCAACATCTAGTAGAAAGGTTACAGAACTCAACTATGATGATGAAATTACCCCAGAAAGTTGTGGACATCAAGGTGGAACACGACCAGTTGTTGACTCTCAAACTTATGGGCGTTTTGTCGGTTACTACAATACAAATGCTTTAGAATCTACTTCTAGTCCTTTTGAATTCGGCACTAAAATAACGGCGGACAAGACAATATATGCTAAATATGCATCTAAAACTGAAAATAATGCACCAGATTTTAAGCTTGTTGATAAGAATAGTTGCCAAGGAGTGCGGTATGGAGATTGCACTGTAAATTCACTTAAAGATTTAACGGTAGGTGAAGAATATAGAATAATTGGAAGAGGTTATGGAGTTAATGAAGAAATTCAAATACTTCTAACTGATTCGTCTAACCAAACTCTTAAGATTCTTGTATCTCAAATTAAAGGAGATGTTAATGGCGAGTTTAATCAAGTAGTTGTTTTACAAGATCCTGGAACTGGACATTATGCTAGTGGTGAGAAAATATATTCTAGTATAACTTCTGAAAAAGGTTTTGCATCTACAGGAACTTCATCTAAAAGTTATGAACCGCAGATTAAGAAAGCACAAGCAGCATTTCTTCTTGATGGTAGTATACTTTCTGATCTTGCGCTAGAACATTCTACTCAATATAGTTGGATTTTTTCTGGTGGTAGTCCTAATGGGCAAACTGCTGGAGAAGATCAAACAGGATTATTCTCAGTTGATATTAAAGACGAAAATGGCAATAGCTTGACTGGCTCTAATCAAGATTTTGCTAACTATTCAATTCTACAAAGTGGTAATTCATCTACTCTAAACTTAAGAACTCCTGAGAAGTTGTTTAATGAAACAGATGGACTTACTATTGTCTTCAAAAGAGGTGAGTCAGCTGAGTTCTGGGGTAAAACTGAAACCAAGAAACTAACAGTTGTTCCTAAATCATCTGGTTATACGATTACTCTGCATAAAAATCAAACTGCAAATGGAGGTAGTTCAGAAGTTACTTTGGCGCAAACTTCAATAACTGTCCATTATAACGAGGCAATTTCAACAGCGATTTATAACTTTGCTCAAGTTGGTGCAGATACAACTCCAACTAGAAGTGGTTATGCTTTTGATGGATATTATACCAAGAATGGTTATTCAGGGGGCGATTGGGGAGAAGAGTACACGAAAGATACTGTATTTAATCAGCTAGTAAATATTGACCTATACCCTAAATGGGCGGTAAAAAATTATACACTTAATTTTGACTACAACAGTGGAATTCCAAATACTTCAGCGTCAAAATCTGTCGTTTATGATAGCGCAGTTGGAGATTTGCCAGCACCGAGTAGACATGGTTATGAATTCAGGGGTTGGTATTTTGAGGCTCAGTGCAAAGGAAAAGAAGTTACAAGTGAAGATAAATGGACACTTGAAGTTGCCCAGAGTGGTATAACAGTTCATGCATGTTTCTTTGACTTGCCTCCAGTTCCTGGTGAAAATGGAAGTATTGAAATATCCGATCCTAGTTATAGCACGGGTACAGGCGCAAGTGTAAAGGTCAGTTGGATTCAAGGTGTTGATGATGTTACAACATCTGAACACATTAAATACCGCGTATGTTGGACAAACAGCAACTTAGAAGCATCAAGTACAAGTCAAAAACTTGATGAGTTTCATGCGCTTGGTGAATCATCTAAAAAATGCAGCACTGTCAATAATACCAATTTCCTTGTTATAAACAATTTGGAGCTAAATTCCAGATATTATTTTGATGTTGAAATAATTGATGATGCATATACAAATAGCGCCACAACTCTTAGTTCTAACTTAAGTGATAATGCAGTTTCGTATTCAAAAACAAGTGATACTCTTGTGTTTAACACAGTTCATGAAGTTCGCTTTGATATGCAAAGTGGACAAGACAATAGCCAGACTAAAAAGACCAAGAATCAGTATGTTTTAGATAATCGCGCTGTAGTTAACCCTGAGCAAAATCAAAGTACAGCAGAAACGGAGTTCACGAAAAACGGTGATTTCTTTGTTTGTTTCAGCCAAGTTGCATATAATATTGCGGATCAGAACTACTTTAATGAAGATGTAGAAAATAACCACGAAAATGTTACTTGTACTAATCCTTTTAGATTTGCTGAAAATGCTGATGCATATATTGTAGATCAGAATACCTCTAAGACAACTTCGCCAATTACACTTTATGCTGCATTCCATGATTTGTATGAACCAGTTATGCCACAAGTTCAACTATCTTCAACTAGTTTTCCTACTGATTCTGTTAAGGCATATTCAATAAACGACACTATTAAGGCTAGTTTCAAAAATGCAACTGTACCAAATCTTGGTGTAACATGCGCTTGGCAAGTAGCTTCTTGGAGTCCTGGCGATAACAAGTATGCTGATTTTGCTAGTATTGGTTCGCTAAGTTCTTCTTCTTGTCCATCAAGTGGCAATAATGGACCTATTGGTGGAACTGATGCACTCTCTCAGATAAAAGTAACCGAAGATGATGTTAAAGTTGTGGATTCTAACAACAACAGCCGCCCAAATAGATACCGTTTGAGTGTCAACGTAAATATAAAACATTATAGGAATGTAACCGAAACCGTCAACCATAATGTTGCTCCAGTAATAGATACTGACTATGCCCAGACTATGCGACTTAAATTTGATATTTTTGATACTGATGTTTTTGCTCCAGCAGATTACAGCGATAATACATCTGCACTTGTTAGAAAAAATAGTTCAGACGTTATGTATAGCGTTGATGGCATATCTAAATTTAAGGTACAAGATTCATCAAGAGATATTCTCAATATTCCTGAAGTTAAAATTACTTGTAGAATGCGATTTGGAAGTTCATCAGATGCGATCAATTTTACTGCTAATGGTGTTTTTGCAGAAAACCAAGATTGCGAAAAGTACCTTAGTGACGGTATATATCTAGCAGTTCCGCCGAGTGTAACAACAACAACAACAACAACAAACAACTACATGAGAGTGGAATTTGATTTGCATGCTCCTGGTTATGAAACTAAACACGTTGATTCTAGTAAATCAGGTGGAAATAATGGATGGGCAAGAATACTCAAAGCAAACTTTAAGGCTGCTGATAATAAAATCAACACATTTGGTGATACTAGTGCTCTAACTCCAACTTCAACGCTAAATTTCACTGTGCACAACCCAACGCCTGCTTTAACTAATGTGAAGGATGAAACTGGCGCTTTGATGCAACCTAAAGCCCCATCTGATGTTCTATATTCCTACACCTACAAGAATACTGAGGCTCAGTTTGCATCTGCTCCTGTTGCTCTTGATCCAGAAACTAGTCAAAAGCCTGGAAAACTTGAGACGTTTATAGAATATGCAACTGTTTCTAATCCTGATGTTTATATAAAACTTGGTGAGTGCGAGAAACTCAATTATGCAGATGTTCCAGAAAATCAAAAAGCGCTCAACTGCGATTTGCGCGGAAGTAATGGCGTTTCTAGGTTGTCACCAGGGGATAAAATACGCGTAACTAGTAAAGCAAGTGCACTTGGATATAACGATTTAGTTGATGTTAATACATTTACTCTAAAAGCAGAAGTTCTTAAGCAAACTACAAGTGATTTACCAGTTGACAATGATACTTTTACTAGTTCTAATACAAACGGTGCTAATAGCTTCAAGAATAACAACTACTATTTTGACACTGGTGCTCTCCAGATTGGTAAAATGCCACTTGAACAAGGAGGTAGAACTACAATTGGCGAGTATATTCAACCCCTTAAAATACAGCTTGGAAATAATTATGATCTACCAGAGGGAAGTGTTACAGGAGTTTGGCAGGTGAAAGCGCCTTCTGGAGAGTTTACAGATATTGAGAGTACAAGTTCTTCTAACAATTCTACAAATGAACTAATACCTTCTCCGTATACACCCGCAGTTCAGTATTTTCCAGCAACTGAAGGTTATACTTTGCGTTATCATATAACAGTTCGTGATACCTCTTTACCAGGTTCAGTTACTGTCGCAGAACCTGGTAGTTCAACTTTAGGAACTCAAAGCATCAACTCTGAGGTTGTCAATTTGCATCGAGCTGATATTCCTGTTCTTGCACCAGCATCTAGCTACAACCTTGAGAGCGAGAACCAGACAAATCCAGATCCTGTATATTATTCCGACTACGGGTATTCATTTTCAACGCCTTCGGTTATGCCGTCCACGTATTCAGCAGATTCTGTGAAGTGCTATGTTGCAGTGGCTAATTCAGATGCTAGTAAGTCCACATTTGATCAAAATGCTGCTACTACTGAGGGCATATATGACACAAACAAGGCAAGTGCAGACTTCTATAAAGGCGCAGTTGTGACTGATGTGGGATGGATTCAAGGTATAGTGCCACAAACGCCTCAAGCGCCAGATGCGGCAACAACTTCAACGAACTGTGGTTATGCAACTCCAGGGGCAAGCAATTTGGTGAAGGTATTTTTGAATAACTACAACTATGTGGACAAGTATCTTAAACTAGTTGTTAAATATGACTTCCCTGGTTATAAGACCTATTACCCGTCTAATCTCTGGTCTCCAAAGGTTAAAGTGCATGATTTTAATATTTCAAGCCCTATAAATAGGTCACCTAATGAAATTGAGTCTGGTAAGACTGCTGATGATGATAAATCTCCAAAATATGATATTAAGATTCCAAATCCTAGTCCAGATACAACTAGTCTAAAAGGTAAAACAGGATATGATTCTGATAATGTTGAAGGTGGAACTACTTACTGTATCTGGGAATTTGCAAGTATAACTTCTCTAGGTGGCTCATCAGATCAGAGTTCTCCATATGGTAGCGATACGAATTACACTGTGGATGACTACGGAATAGCAAATGGGCGCAAAGTGACTGTATGTGATATAAGTGATAAGCATGGTGATTATTATCGGCAGAAAATGGGGCTTCCTACTATTGAGCATTCTGGTAATGATAGCATTTCTAAGCTTAGATTAGTTGTTCAAGTTGCAAAAGATACAGATGGCGCGGTTCCAGATGGGTTTGGGCATAATGTTATTAGAATGCCTTGGACTACAATCGGTAAATATGAGTTCACTAATTTAAGCCTAAGTTTAGATGGAAGTGATACAAATGACCTCAGAGTTGATAAAACTTCTACTTTGCGTTTCCAGCTTCCAAATGATCCAAACGCGCGGTTCTATAGTGCAGACACTAAGATTACATGCGGTTTCTATTATGCTGATAATGTTGACGTTGATAGCGATGGAACTAATGAACATAAGAAAAATGATCCCGTAGAAATTACTGATGCTCTTGATGTTTCTACTGGTGATGATGCAAAATATGCTATTCCTGCAGAAGGTTATGCTAAAAAAGTGGAGGGTAAATGGACAAGAAATGGAGAAACATGCAATAATAAAACTGGAAACGATTTTGCGCTGTCAACTGGTGTTCAAGCGGCTGGTGAAGAAGATTCGTTATATTCTAAATCTTATAATATAACTATTCCAGCTAGTTTAGTTGATCTGCCGATGTACTTCAAAATTCATGTTGAAGATAGTCGAACGAAAGGTAGTTCTACAGATCTGTATGAGCCAAAAGACCTCATGGTGAATTTTGGACATTATGGTATTGTGCAGAAAGCTAATTTCTCAAGTATTGAAAACAACGGAGACTGGCAAGGTATAGGAGAGGGCACTGAGGAAAACACTCACTTAAAAACTAGTGCGCAAGGGTTCACATACTTAAATACTGACCATCCAAATACACGCATAAATTCAAGTGCAACTGAAGATGGATCTTTAGAAGATATTATCACTAGAGAAGGATATGCCGAAGATGCTGATGTGGCACAAAGCGAGCGGGCATATGTAACTTGTGTTTGGTATCAAGCAGATGATGCTAACGGCACTGGTTATAGTCCAATACTGACTAATAGAGATACTGGAACTATTGTAAATGGTGGACAAACTACTGCTGAACTTGCTGCAAACACTAAATGCGGAACTAGCTGGCCAATGTCTAAACCTGCAGAAGGAGCATCGGGCACAAGCACTCCTAAAAACTATCCATATGATTCCGCCATCAAAATCGGCACTGACCTAATTGGTAAATATATTGACCTTGTTGTTATAACCCATGTTCCTGGTTATGAGCCGATCCAAAATCCACTGAAGCTTAAAAAAGTACTAGCTAAGGACTATTCTAGTAGTCCAAATGTGACTGATATACAAGAAAACAAAATAGCTTTGCCTGGACCACAAAGCGCAGAAACAATAACTACCACCTCAAATATTAAGGTTCAAGTTTCAGCACCAGTTTTTGAAGCTCCGCAGCAAGAAGATAATGTTAATGATGTTGTACTTGATGCTTGGAAAGTTCCTGATGATGATGGTCAAATTCCGAGCCAAAATCAGCGACTTACTGTGTTAAATGCACCTACAAAGAAAAACAGCATATTAGCAGACAGTTCCTCACCTTCCAGTATTAGTTGTATGTGGGAGAAAGATAGGTCTGGCACAATTACAACGCTTGCAGTTGCAGGTGAGAGTTGTGGATTTTCAAAGGGGTTTGATGTGTCACAAAAGGAGTTCAACATCAACCTTAGAGACTATAAAGATGGAACAATACAGACGGGAGACAAGATTCGCTTCAAGATGACTTACTCAGCTGCTGGTTTTACAGATTATGAAAATGGAACTTCACTTGCCACATCAGGTGCAGGTTCAATATATTCTTCTGCTTGGACTACACTTATAGCAAGCACATTTAATACACCAGTGTTTGATATTCCAAATACCCTTGAAGTGATTTCTAATAACGATACCTCTGCTCTAACTAGCTTTAAGATGCATATACCAACAGATGCTAGTAACGTGTTCTACGAAAACAGTGTAGATATGTATTGCACAATTCAAGGTGCTGGTAGAGTTGCATACGCAACTGAGTTCAAGGCGAAGATTAAGGGTAGAAGTGGTGAAACTGATGAAGAAGAAATCTCACCTATTGAAATTTCTGACATACAATATGCCCCCAATATTTGCGACAAGACCAGATACAACTTTTCGCAAACTGAAATTGATCGAGGTTACCGTGAATTTACTATACAAGCACTTCCAGATGCAAGAACTTCTTTTCCGTCTCAAGCAGATGCTCCAGCGCAAAAAGCACCAGTATGGAAATTTTCAACTATAATTCATGACAATAAGAACCGTTATCAGAACTTGAGCAATGAGAATAATCCTACGCTATTGACTAGACAAGATACATCTACAGATTTTCCTATAACTGGTGCTCAACCTGGTCAAGTTTCTCTAGGTCATATAGAGCCTCTTGCTCCTGCTCAAAGCTTGGGCGTTACAAACAACAGCGAAGTACATTGGCATGTGGGGGATACTTTCCACTACGATCTAGCAGATTCTGTACCTAAACCAGAAAATGTCCAGTTTGCCCAGTCTACTTCGTATGATTCAGATGTTAGTCCAAATCAAGTAACTGGTTTTGTCCGCTGTTATTTAACGGTATTAGATGCAACTGATAGTGAAACTGACGGATCTGGAAATGCAGTTAGTGGAACTACTTTGGCCCAAGATAGTCTTAGTTCATCTAGCCCGCAGTATAATCCAAGTATAGATACAGACGTGAGTGCATCTGGATCAAATCAGTGTGCAGATCAAGGATACCAGTACAATTTTGTTATATCACCTTCAATGTACGGAAAGAAAATACAGTTGAACTATGTATACTATGTGCCAGGATATAGAAGTATTGCCAATTCAACTAGATGGTTTACAATTGAACCAGGTAATTTTGGAGATGAATTGAAGTATAAAAATGACAAGGATTCAGACGAATTTGTTAACTACGCTGCAAGAGTTAAAACTGATACATCAAGTATTTATGATAATCCTCAAAACTTGACCAATTTATCTTCATGGTTAAGTACGCATTTTGATGATATTAAAGATGATGTGTCTATAAGGCATATTAGATGGGAGTTTACACCTACAAGCGAGGATGAAAACTTGGGCAATTGGCAAGATATTGAATCTTTACCTGTTACAAATGGAGAAATTGTTAATCAGGCATCTGGTGATGGCGCTACACTTGGCAATAAGTACGCAATAATTGACCAGACTAACCGGTTCATAATTACACCAAAACCTGCTGCTGTTGGTGGCAAACTTAGAGCATGCGTTGAAATATCAACACTTGGTTATACTTCTAAGAATATTTGTTCAAATGCCCATGAAGTTAAACCTGCTAGTTTTGAAAGTTCAGATTTTAGTTATCCAACTAGTTTTAGTCATGTATATAGGGACACTTATAATTACTCATACATTATTAACAGATCATCTACAGATGTTGTTATCAATCATCAAGCAGGTCAACAAAGGTTGTGGAATAGCGACCTCTCAATAATCAGCACATATCCAACACTTAATATAACTTGGTACAAATCTGATAGCGCGACTGGAGAAAATCCGCAGCTAGTAAATTCGGATGATGCACTTATTTCTTCTTCTGCTCCTCAAGATGATGCAGGATTCATGCTCGGATACTTAAACAACCTAGTTACACCAAAATCAAGCCTAGTTGGCAAGTATATTAGACCAAGTTGTACTTTGAAAGCTACTGGTTTTTCAGATTATCAACTACCTGCACAATTGTGTGGAAGTTTTACGCTAGTTGGTCAAAAGGAGTTGAATGTTCCTTCATGGCAGTACAAAGCTGACAGTGTAGAAAATGGCGCAGTTGAAGTTGGTAAAGTTGCTGATTTCAAAATATCTAGTGTTAATTATGCAAGTTCTGATTTGCCTTCAAATGACGTATCCCAGTCCATGTTTACCAAGACCTTTGAGAAGTGGCAGTATGCAGATAGTAGTAATCCTACTCCAGATCAAGTGCATGATTTGAGTGGAGATGATGATTTTGCAACACTTGAGGGGGACACTTTAAGGCCCTGGACTAAACTTTTGGGCAAGTATATACGAGTGGAATATGAAGTGCGCGATAATAGAGAGCCTCAAGGTTTTGTCCAGACAAAATTCTACAGTAGTTTCAAACAGGTGCAGATCCCTCTTGCAGCGCAGTTAAACTTTGATGGCAATACTTCTGATGGGCAAATAGGAACTCTACAGAGTATGAATCTGCATCCAAATGTTTTGACTAGTTCAATTCAAAATGTGTACTATAAACAAGGCTTTGAATTTGCTGGTTGGTGTACAGCGAAAGTTCTTGATTTCCATGCCGTATCGCTTAGTAATGCAAAATCTACATGCGAAAACTTAAGTGAAGATTATCAAGATCATGATGATTTCAGCTTGAATGAAGAAAAAGCAGTATTTGTGGCTAATAATAGTTCCTATACATTAAAACTTGATCGTTTAAACACCACGCTTTATGCTATTTGGGCACCTAAGACGGTAAATATAACCTATGACCTTGGGCAAAACCAGAAACATACTTCAGCGCAAGTTCTATCACCTGGTGTTTCAAGTGTAAAGTATGATGATAACTATTCAAGTCAATACTACAGTAACTATTTACCTACTAATCCAACGCTTACTGGGTATAACTTTGCTGGTTGGTGTACATTTAAAACGTCTATAACAATAACATCACAAGATGCTGCACTTAGTAGTTGTACAGAAAATGATGGTGTTATATGGCAAAACAGCACTTTATTTACTACTGCAAACAAGGTACAAGAGAGCTTTGAGGATGATTTTCCAAATGCTTTGCCAGATGATCGCCAGTACAATTTAACTCTGCACGCTATTTGGGTTGCAAAATCTGTTGATGTTGTTTACTGTCTAAATGATGTTAACGGGGCAGCTGGAGAAAGTAGGTGCAATACTGCTGGTGTAGGTTCAACGGCAACTGATGCCTATACCAATAGCGTTGATACATCAAAGAGCGCGTTTTATGAGCAAGAAATCCTAAATGCTCCAACTAAACCAACACGGCCAGGATATCACTTCGCTTGTTGGTCCGTGAACGAGAATACACCTTATGCAAACTGCCAAACTTCTCAAAATGTTTTCCATTTTCCTGGCGAGGAATTTGAGTCTTCTAAATTAAGCTTGACCAATAATATTGATGTGCAGTCTATAAATACTTCTCCCTATATCCCGCTGTATGCAGTCTGGCAGCCATTAACTGTAGATCTTTCTTATGAATCAAGTGTTGTTTCTCCTGAGGTGCAGGAGCGCACGCGCAGTTTTGATGCTCCAATTGGTAATTTAGCTGTAACTAATCCGTACTTGTCATATTTCACGTTCAAGTGTTGGACTCGCGCAGATGATCAAGCGTGGACTTCTCCAGATGAGGTCAATGGTGGAACTGGGAAAGCACCGTCGTCTGATGCTGCTTGCTGGGATTTTGGCAATTCTAGTTTGAATCAGGCAAATTGTGTACACATCACAGTGAATCCTGATGACTTAGATGATCAGTTGCTTGAACTCCATCTGCGTGCATCATATATTGCTAAGAAGATTGACATAAACTTTGTAGCAGGTGCTCCTAGCGGATCTACAGCAGTAGATACAGGAATAACTCATCTTCAGAAAAACTACATGGAGTATATGACAAGTGTTGAAAATCCGCAGTCAAATGAGGCTCATATTTGGTCGCGTCTAGGCTACGAATTCATCGGATGGGTTGCAGGTCCTAGTTACCAAACTGAAGAAGCATTTGAAGACTTCAAGGCGCAGCATAATAATTTCGTTTTGCCATCTAGGACTGATGTAGATAGTTTGAACTATGTTTTCTGGAAGTTTGGAAGTCATCTAGGAGATTCATCGCAACTTATTGATGAAAACGGTGTGGTTGACGGACAAGGTAATGATAACGCACACTTGACATTATATCCAATTTGGAGAGCAAAACCAGTGGCTATCAACTACCATATTTTTGAGCCAGATTCTGAAAATGATTTCTATTTACCAACTGATTATAACTGGACAACTTCTATAGATTTTGATGCTAATTATCAGAACCCTGGAACGCTAGATGAAAGTGCAATTGCTCCGCTGAATCTGTATTTAGCTGGTTATGAATTCATTGAGTGGAATACTAATCCTAGTAGAACTGGTTATACCTTCACTAGAATCGATGAACCAGAACAGGGTGATAATGTTACTGTAAAGAAGTTTGATACAGCAAAGTTGCTGAATACAGAAAGTGGAGTTGTAAATACAGATTATATTGCTTCTAAAACACCAAATGCGTCCCAGTATTCGCTAGATTTGTATTCTTCATTTGACAGGCTGAAGTATATTTTGGCTAATCCAACAGTAGATAAACCGACAACTATTAAGGATGATATCAGTGTTGAAGTTGCTCAAGATCGCCAAGATGCTCATGATGATGAAGGTAGGCATATTTTTGAATATAATGAACAAGTAACTTTTACTTTAAGTTCTTTACCTGCTGGTTATTCTGTAAAGTCTTGGGATATGAAACCAACTGTTGATCAGATAAGTTTAGGCGAGGTTAGTGATGAAAATGTTGGAAAATGTACAGTTGAGCTAAATAAAGATCCACACAATTTTGTCCCAGTAACTAAGGATAGTTCTAAGGTGCAAGTTAATATGCCAGATTGTAATGTTGATGTTTTGGTAACTCTGCAGTCAGACCCTCAAAAGATTCATTTTTATTCAGGTACTTCTTCTAATGCATCAGAGACTAAGATTGGTGATTTACTCTCACCAGAGGAAGTACCAGATGAAGAAATTGAGAGCAACTACATTTTAGGAAGTGAAGAGTTTGTAGATATTACCGAAAAAACTGGAGAGAAATATACTATTCCTGAAGATAAACCAACTAGACCAGGTTTTGAGTTCACTAAATGGACTGTGCTAAATTTAGATGATGTTGACAAAACTGGCGCAAAAGGTGAGTTCGCACTTCCAGGAGATAGCATTACAGTACCTGCAGGTGGTCTTGCATTTAAGGCGAACTGGAAGGTACTGGGGTGTGATTACTATGGACTTAATAGTCTTGACAAGGATGAAGATAAATGCGCAGATAATTCGCCTGTGCCAACTCCTCCTCTTCCTCCTGCAACTAGTTTTGAGGATGTACATGATCAATTACCACTGTTGATTAAAATTTCATCAGATGATGCTCCGCTGATACTTTCTGAAATTACTATTGAAGAAGGAGGAGATACGAGCGTCACGGTTGGAACTGATATTGGGCATGAAGATACTTATACAGTTGCGAAAAGGCCACATGGACCATTTGAGCCATTTGAGTGGATTCGCATCTACTTCTATTCGGATCCAATATATGGAGAAACTGTTCGCGCGGATAAAGATGGCAACTTTGAGACAACCTTAAAAATTCCTGCTGAATTACTTCATGACAACGGTGAAACATGTTCTCAAATGCTTAGAACTAAAATAGGCTGTACATTTGGTTCTACAACTAATAGGCACTACCTAGTCGCAACAGGTTTAGGCAAAAAACAGGTTCAAGGCGTAGCAGTAATTAATGTTGATGAAAAACCACCTGTTCCAGATAATCCAGTGCCTTCAGATGCATCTGGTATATCACCAACTGGAGTTTTTGCAAACTTGTTGATTTCGCTATTGGTTCTTTTACTACTGCTTGCTACTACTTTAAGGGGTTGTTACTTCTTGCGGAAAAAACAATCTGCAGTTTTTGAAGAATTTCTCCCAACCACTCAAGCTTGACAAGCGGGGGGGGGGGGTGCTATAATAGAAGAAATTCATGTTAAGGAGATGTGGTTGATGGACAAGAACGCGTATAGAAATAGCAAACTAGTTGAAAAAAACAGTGCGGAAAATAGTGCGGAAAACAGTGCAAGCCGTAAACAACTTGCGCAAGACAATCTGCACGTTGCTAAATCTAGTACAAGTATAAAAAAGCGCGCCAAAAACAGCTTACAGAAGAAGGATATGCGTAATTTTCGCAATTTTCATGCAAAAATTACTCCGCTTATTGCTGTATTTGCATTAGTTGCATTTTCCATCTTCACATTTATAAAACTACCAGCATTTGCACAAAACAGCGCGCAAGATCTGAATAAAACTGAAGTTTTATGCGGCGATTCTGCTGATCCTGTTGAGCATGAGCAAGATAATAGCACGCAAAGCGTACCTTCAAATCAACAAGTTTCATCAAGCGGACAAAACGCTCAAACTGCGCAAAATCAACAAGAGCAAGATAATTGCGTGCAAACTCATTCTGCTGGGCAAGATTTGGAGTCAAATAGCCATATAACGCATTTAAACACGCAAAATAGCGCGCAAGTACCTTCACGTGTGCAAAGTACTACTATAACACCTCAAGCGAGTACAGGCGCAAATATAGACTTGTCTGATACTACAATAGCTAATGGAACAGAAGGCGATGGTTGGTCGTATACAGACGGCGTGTACACAATCAACAGCGATGCAACCGCAGACGCAAACCTCACAATTTCAGGTACAACCACGAATAAGAGGGTAGTTGTTGCAAGTGGTAATGCTACGGTGACGCTGAACGGGGCTAGTATAACATCAAGTTCTGATTCGCCGATAACCCTAAGTAGTGGTGCGAATTTGACGCTGAAATTAAGTGGTAGTAATACATTAACTTCAGATGACAGAGTGCGTGCAGGGCTAAATGTGCCAGATGGTGCAACTCTAACTATAACTAGCGCAACTGGTAATGGAACTAGCGCAGAAGGTAGTTTGACTGCAACTGGCGGTGAGTATGGCGCTGGTATTGGTGGCGGATATAGTGAAACTTTTGGAACAATAATCATCAGTGGCGGAACTATACATGCCACTGGAATGTGTAACGGCGGAGCTGGAATTGGCGGAGGTGTCTTAGGTGACGGTGGTACAATCAATATCTCAGGTGGAACAATAATTGCAATTAATGGTGGTTTTGCAAGCGCTATTGGTGGAGGATATAATGCTTCTGGTGGTTCAACCACAATCTCAGGTGGCACGATTATAGCAATAGGCGGTGAAGTTGGAAAAGGCAATGCAAGTGGCACAACCATCTCAGAACACCCCGTAATCCTTGCGCCAGATGGCATCAATGGTAAAGAAGCAAGTGATACAAACCGCGCAAACGGCATACTAATAGGCTTAGATGTATCAATTGACACCTCAGGAACCCCAATAACCGTCACCATCAACGCAGACATGACGATCCCAAGCGGTGCTAATTTTCAGGTACCAGAAGGCGTAAAAGTAGTTGTTCCAGAAGATAAAACTCTAACTGTTGCTGGTGGTGGAACAATAACAGTTGCAGAAGGTGGACAAGTTATAAATAACGGAATAGTTACTGATAAATTCAGCGGCTCTGAAGTATCTGCACTAACTTTTGCAAGCAAAACAAGCACAAGCATAACTATAAACCCAACAACTTTGTTGTCTACAACTGAACAAGATATAGAATATGCAATATCTACAACTAATGAACTTCCAACAGGCGAAACAGATTTGCATTCAACAACTTCTGAAGGTACTATTACAATTGAAGATGGCAAAGTGTCGTTTACTGGTCTCAATTCAGACACCCAGTATTATATCTTCGCTCGCGCAAAAGAAAACACCACGCATAAAGCAGGTACAGCAAAACAACTAGGAGTTAAAACAGCTGCACAAGTTGCATATACAAATTCTGATGACACTGGACACAGTGCAACTCCTTGGTGGACTTTTAATTCAGAAACTGGCACACTTACCATCAACCTTGAGAATGTATATACAACAACTGGAAATCCAAGTGTTGAAGTTGTTGGTGATGCATGTGGTGGATCGGACGATAAAGGTGCTGAAAGTGTATGCCGCTTAAGTATACAACATGTTGTATTTACTAATGTTGATGATCATGTGACCAATTTGAGTATAGGAGCAAAAGCATTTCAACAATTTCCTGTTAGTGGTACCAATGCAACACTCACTTCAGTGGTGTTCCCTTCTACTCTAACTAGCTTGAACATAAGAGAAAGGGCATTTCAACAAGGTTATTCTGACTCGCTTGCTTCAGTCTCGTTCCCTACCTCTCTAACAACGTTAACCATAGGAAACCTTGCATTCTACCAAGGTACTTATACTGGCACCTTACTTGAATCTGTCACATTTCCTGCTTCTCTAACAACCTTAACTATAGGAGATACCGCATTTGGTCAATATTCTGAAAGTGGCAACACTGCCTTCAAATACGCATTCTTGCCGTCCAGTCATCTACCAGCAAACACAACCGTTGCATCTAATGCATTCACAAGTGGAAAACCTATCTACTGGCTAGGTGAAGATGGCGCATCTTTCTGTGTCTCGCCAACTGGAGGCGCAGGATCTAGTCCAGCCTTAACACAACTACCTCTAGTGCAGATTACCACCAATTATGTAAGTGATACATTAAGTTTGCCTAAAGGAGATGCTGTTCCTTTCACAAATGTACAAGCAGTATACGGAGGTGGAGAAAACCAGCCAAGATTTCCTGCTGTATCTGGCACTGTTCCTCTTTCTCCAACAACTTCAGATGAACTAGACTTTACCAATTACAAGATTTTGTCAACAGTTAGTGGAGGACCAGATGCAGGTGCAACAATCACTGGTAATTCTATTAGATTTCTAACTGCAGGTGAGCATACAGTTACTCTTTCAGTTCCTGGATTTTCTAATGCTACTAAAGTCTTTATTGTAAATGTCACTGGAGACTGGGGTATCAAGCAAATCATGGCAACTGTTGACTATGCAAACGAAACACTTGAAAATGTAACTGCAAGTGGAGATGATGAAGAAACAATTCAAGATGATGGAAGTTATTTCATAAATCATACAATTTGTAAAGATGATGAAGATGCTTATTTAACAGGAGCTCAATTAAAAACCGCAGATTCTTTAACTGAGTACATCACAAGTTCGTCGCAAAATCTAACTCTTACTCACTGTGATACGGGATCAGATCATACAATTGGTATACAAACTTTCACTCTTCCAGCCCGCCCATCTGCGCCAACACAAGGCGAAAACACCTTCCAAGTTACAGGAGCACATGTATACACAGATGAATACGAAACACTTGCTATTCAACCAGGTTATGAATATTACAAGTTGAGCAGTTCAGCTGGTTCTGAAGATACTTGCTCAAACACAACAACTGGTTATACAC
>JAIRWY010000035.1 GCA_031268675.1 Candidatus Ancillula glyptotermitis
ACACAGGTGTAGAAATAAAACCGCATAAACAACCGTTTTATGCATTGTACTAGTATATGCACATGTGCAAATAGTAATGAAGTTGATATGAAGTACTCTTGTATTATCCATTTTCATGATGTCATACCCCTATGGTATAATACACAAGAAGACCGTGCGCCCGAAAAAAAGTGCCCCAAAAACAAACAAAGCACGCAAAAAAACAAACAAACAATATGCAAATAAAAATAAAAGCACGCAAAAAACAAACAGAAAACACGCAGAAAACAAGAGAAAAACAAGAGAAAAACAAGAGAAAAACAAGAGAAAAACAAGAGAAAACAGAAAAATAACAAAGAACAAACAGAAAACAAACAAAACAAGCAAAAACAACAACAGCATAATTTACGCGGTATTTTGAACGATACTTTAATGTGTGTGGTACACACAGGTACGCAAATAAGAAGGCGTATTCGTACATCAAACCGCTCCATTAACCAATCTGCTATTATCTACACTTCTTGATGAGCAAAGCAGACTGAGTGATTTGAAAAACACATGCGCGCGGAAACAGAGTGATTTATTTTATAAATCACGCTATTTAACCACTTGAGCAAGCAAACACATGCACAAGCAAAAACCGTGTAATGCAAAAAATTGCATTACACCGCTAAAACCTACAAGTTGTGGGGCATACGAGCGTGTAAAGAAGGTGTGATTTGCAAAACAAATCACTCTAATAAACTTGCAAGTGTTGCCGAATCCAAGTGCGCAAAAACTGCGTGATTTGCGAAAGTCACTCCATTGACCCTGATATACACATGCACGAATAAACCGCGTGATTTGCAAAACAAATCACACTTACTTATTTGACCAGTTTTTGTAGTTCTTCATATATGTCTTCAAATATAGACATTTTCTCTTTGTAGTCTGATTTCTCCGTACTTTCAAGGCGATTGAGGATTGTTATCTCATATTCGTTATTTTTATTCATGTTATCGCTCATTTAGCTGTCCTTTCTATTGTTCAAATATTCAAGTGCCTTATCAGTTATAATTCTTCCACTCTTAGTTCTTGCCATAAAGCCTTCACGTACGAGAAACGGTTCAACAACTGATTCAACTGTTTCAGCCTCTTCGCCAATTGAAGTAGAAAGTGTTGAAATTCCAACTGGTCCACCGTGAAACCTGATCGCAATCGCCTCAAGCACAAGTCTATCAAGTCGATCGAGTCCTGCTAAGTCAATCTCGTATAATTCCAATGCCTTTGAAGTGGATTTCATGTCTATAATTCCATCTCCATATACTTCACTCCAGTCACGAACTCTGCGTAATATCCGATTCGCGATTCTGGCAGTTCCTCGCGAGCGTTTGGCAATTTCCAATGCAGCATTTTCTTCAATATCCAGCGATAAAACGCGTGCAGATCTTTTCAAAATTTTCTTCAATTCATCAACCTCATAGAAGTCCATTTGACCAACAAATCCGAAACGATCCCGAAGTGGAGCAGGCAACAACCCAGAGCGAGTTGTGGCACCAATTACAGTAAATCGTGCAAGTGGCAGTGCAATAGCAGTAGCACCAACTCCATGTCCAACAACGATATCAACTCTGAAATCTTCCATAGCAACATACAACATTTCTTGCGCAGATCTAGCCAGGCGGTGGATTTCATCTATGAATAGTATTTCACCTTCAGTTAGCGAGGACAATATTGATGCCAAATCGCCTGAATGTGCTAATGCAGGTCCAGATGTAACTCGCAGAGGAACGCCCAATTCATTAGCAACAATCATGGATAAAGTTGTCTTCCCAAGTCCTGGAGGTCCAGCAAACAGTATATGATCTGGTGTGGTTGAACGACCAATTGCACCTTTCAGCAGCAGGGATAACTGGTTCACGACTGCCCTTTGACCAGCAAAATCATCAAGACTACTTGGACGCAGACTAGCCTCAACTGACTTTTCAGTTTCAATAGCTTGCGAATTACTAATCCGTACATCTTCAGAATCCATTACTATAATTATACCACACCCCTATGACATTTTGGCGGCAAGCATATCTGTATTTCATGTACAACATTATTCATATTCTGCTGTTCTATCCAGATCTACAACGTTATGCTTACTACTACAACTTTGTGCTTTAGTTATTTGCACAACTGCTTAATTGTTGTAATTAGTCCATCAATTTCTTTATCGGTAGTTCTAAATGAAGTCATTAAGCGAATGGTTGTACTATTAGAGGTAGAATTTATGTCATAAAAATGATACTTTTCACGAAGTTTATTGACAACTTGGCTTGGAAAGGTTGGAAAAAATGCATTTGCATCAGGTTCATCTTGGTAGGTAATCGGAACAGGAGTTGCATAATCGTCAGGCTCAAGCACAATATCGCTATTTGATGCATACGCTGAAGTAGCACCAGATAAATACATTTGAGTGCTTTTTTTTGCATCAGTTACCTCAATGAACTTCTCAAATAACAACTTCATTTTCCTATTACTATGTTCGGAGAGTCTCAGCGCAAGGTCATTTTCAAATAGTGCAAGAAATTGTGCAGAATTATATCGCGCTTTTGAACTCAACTGCCCCATCTGCTTTTGCGAGAACTTGGCTCCTAATCCATAAGTAGAATCTTCTGGATGCATTACAATTACCGCTTCTGCAGATATTGCACCAGTTTTCGTGCCACCAAATGCAATAACATCAACTTCAGTATCGCCATACAACTCTTTTAGTCCAGTAGATAGCGAGGTATAACCTGCTGCAGCAATAGAGTTGAATATGCGTGCCCCATCAACATGAACCAACATGCCATGTGCATGTGCAGTTTCTACCAAAGTTCCAATTTCATCTGCAGTATAAAATGTACCTCGTTCAGTTGTATTTGAAATGCTTACAATTGCTGGTTGTGCAGAATGAATATCTCCAAGTGCGCGCGCAAGTGTTTTTATATCATCTGGCAACATCTTTCCATTTGTCGTTGGAGTAGTCATAATTTTAAGTCCAGCCATATGTTCAGGCGCACCAGCTTCATCTGTATTAATATGTGCAGTTTCTGGCGAACAAACTGTACCCCAACGAGATAGAACTGCGCGTAGTCCGAACACATTTGTTCCAGTTCCATTCAGTGATGGGAATACGCAAACTGGCTTGTCAAAAAGTTCATGCGCCAACTCACGAAATTTTTTAGTGTAGACATCACCGTTATATGGGCGAGCATAACCTTCATTTGCTCGTTCAAGCCATTCTAAAACACTTGGGTGTGCTCCTGCATAATTATCCGACGCGAAACCTATAAACTGTGCATCAGGGTTATCAGACATAGGGAACATTTCATATACCATAGTGCCTCCGCTGGGATTCGAACCCAGGACCTGCGGCTTAAAAGGCCGTAGCTCTACCGCTGAGCTACAGAGGCGTAACATCTACAACCTATATTATACACTATTTATTTCTGTTTGTCAAGTTTTTATCCATGCTCAAATCTACTAATGAGTTAAAAGCAAGAACAACCAAAAACAACCAAGCACAGTTACTAAATTCAGCTGATAAAAGAATGCTTTTGAAAAATCTACTAAAACTTTTAGAAAATACAACTACTGTAAATCATACGATTGTTAAAATCTGGATAAAAGCATACAGGTTTTAGAAGAAAAGACATTGTGCTAAACTAAATACATCAAAAAAAAGCGGACATTTTGAAATCCAAATGACAGAACATGAACATGTACTTGACAACAGATAAGAAGTGTGGTATAATGTGATCCGACTGCGCATGTGGTGAAATTGGTATACACGCCAGATTTAGGTTCTGGTGCCGCGAGGCGTGGAGGTTCAAGTCCTCTCATGCGCACAGGTTTAGAACCAGTTTGTAGTAAGTGGTAGTAATAAGGAGAAGATATGTTACCAAAGAGGAGAGTTTCAAGGGCGAACACTCGGACGCGTCGAGCACAGTGGAAAGCTGTTGAAGCTCGGTTATCACTGTGTCCAAGTTGTGGTGCAGATAAGAGAGCACATTATGCATGTTCAAAGTGTGGACAATACAAGGGTCGTGAGTATGCGCAGCCAGAATAGGCATGTTTTGGCATAACCTAACTTGTTACTGGGGGGATAAATAGATAATATTAAACCAGATTTTGTGACTGCGCTAGGGTGTGATGTTGACCCTGATTTGTTGGTGTGTGCATTAACTCATAGGTCGTATTCTTATGAGAACGATTTTCCCCCGACTAATGAACGGTTGGAATTTCTTGGTGATGCAGTTTTGGGTTTTATTGTAGGTAGTGAATTGTATTCCACGTACTCGGACTTTCAGGAGGGTATGTTAACAAAACTGCGAGCGTATTTTGTCTGCGAGTCTTATTTAGCTGGTGTTGCACGTAAAATTGGCATAAACAATGTGGTTTTATTAGGACTTGGAGAAGTAAAGAATCAAGGAAATGAGAAAGATTCAATTTTAAGTGATACATTTGAGGCAGTAGTTGCTGCAATTTATCTCTCAAATGGAATAGAAATAGCTACAGATTTTGTTAAACGAACTGTTTTGGAAAATATTGACAATGCAAAGATTTTGGTTGAACAGAATAAAACTGGAGATTATAAGGCAGTTCTACGCAATTTGGCAACACAAAAGAACTATGGTGAACCTGTTTATACTTATGAAGAAACTGGTCCTGATCATGCAAAAATGTATATTGTAACTCTAACTTTTCCCAATCTACCAGTTTTTCAAGCAACTGGGGAAGAAACAACAAGACGCAAAGCAGCAAGTTTAGCAGCAAAGAATGCCCTTGAGCAGTTTGCGGCAGCAAAATGAACCGTTTTTCCTACTTTTCCCATGCTGTGAGTATAACTGGACCAGACTCAGTTACTGCAACTGTATGCTCGTAGTGTGCACCAACTGATCCATCAGCAGAACGAATTGTCCAGCCATCCACATCATCAATATAAATTTCATCAGTTGACATCAAGAGCCACGGTTCAATCGCAATCACTAGACCTGGTTGGATTCTAATACCTCTGTCTGCTTTTCCATCATTTGGAATATGCGGATCTCCATGCATTACGCGCCCCACACCGTGTCCACCAAATTCTGTGTTCACCAAGAACCCATTTCCTCTGCAATAATCACCAATCGCTGCTGAAATATCACCAATTCTCAATCCTGCACGTGCTTTATCTATACCAGTTTTAAGAGCATCTTCTGTAGTTTTCATCAAGTGTGAAACTTCTGCAGATACTAAATGAGAATCCGCATTTGAACCAACAACTAATGATGTGGCAGAATCAGCAACCCAACCATTGAGACTACATGCAAAATCTAGTGAGAGTAAATCGCCAGCAACAAGATCATAATCATATGGTTTTCCGTGAAGAACTGCGTCATTTACACTTGTACAAATATAGTGCGCGAAAGGTCCTTCTCCAAAAGATGGTGCATAATCAACATAGCAAGAAGTAGCACCTTTCTTGAAAATCATTTTACGAACTTGGTCATCAATATCAAGTAGATTCATTCCAGGCTTGACATTTGCACTTATAGTTTGAAGAACTTCAGCCACAAATTTACCAGCTGGTTTCATCTTCTCAATTTCTTTATTGCTTCTTAATTCAATCATCATAATCTTTCTTGCCTGCAAAAACTTGCATACTAAACGGTCTTGCTTTTATATTGTTGTTGTTACTCACATCAAATTTACGCGGTAATTCCCCTTGAGAATTCCAAAGTCGATGCCATTTACGAACTGCTGGTAATATAACATCTACTGAACGTCCTTGTCCGTTAAACACAATGCAAATATCAATGTCTGCATTTTCTTCACCATTGTTTGGTGCTGCAAAAACTGCTTGGAATACACGGTTTTCTGAATTTTGCCAATCATTCACACTAAAAGGAAAACTATCTGCTTGAAGCCAATTTAAGTCAACGAAATCATCTTGTTCATTCTTTTTTGTACCAGTAAAAAACTTATTCTGATGTAATGCGGGGTAGTTTTGCCGTATCCATATTAAGTGCTTTGTTGTGCGCAGTAATTCAGATTGCCATCTTTCTAGCTCCCAGTCTATCCATGAAATTTCGTTATTTTGACAATATGCATTATTATTACCACGTTGAGTTCTGCCAATTTCATCACCAGCTGTCAACATAGGAACACCTGTTGATAATAATAGCGTTCCAAGCATGTTTCGGATAGTTTTTCTTCTATTGGAATTTATCAACAGGTCGTTAGTTTCACCCTCAAAGCCATGATTATAGGAGTTGTTGTCAGTTGTACCGTCCTCATTATTTTCCATATTTGCATCGTTATGCTTACAGTCGTAACTTACCAGATCTCGTAATGTAAAGCCATCATGTGCAGTAATATAATTGATTGAAGCAAATGGACCGCGCATGCTTTCAAACGGATCAGAGCCAAAAATATCACTTGAGCCTGATAAGCGCGTTGCAAAACTTTGAGATGATGAAATACTCCACCCAAGTTTACTTCTGCCTTGATCTTTGACCCAAAATGTGCGAACATCATTACGAAAACCATCATTCCATTCAGAGTACGGGAAACCGAACTTACCTGTTTGCCAACCAAATGGTCCTAAATCCCAAGGTTCTGCGATTAGTTTCAGATTACCAAGTACAGGATCATTTTTCATCGCGACAAGGAATGGGTGCTCTTTTGTGAAACCGTTCTCACCGCGTGCAGTTGTTGCCATCAAGTCAAATCGGAAACCATCTGCTCCTATTTGAGATGCCCAATACCGCAGAGAGTCCAACGCCATGCGAATAACATGTGGCTCTCTGAAGTTCAAGGAATTACCACAACCAGTTGTATCCATAAGGTCGCCTGGTTTTTTCGGAGGGTGTACATAGTAGTTACGGTTTGCAATTCCGCGATAAGAAAGCGTTGATCCACTATTAGATTCTTCACAAGTGTGGTTATATACAACATCAAGTATAACCTCAATTCCAGCTTCATGTAATAAGTGTATCATTCCACGCACCTCGTCAACAACTGCACCAGGTCCATAATTACGCGCATTTTCAGTTGCATAATCAGGATTTGGTGCAAAATAACTGAGACTAGAATAACCCCAATAATTTGCTAGACCGTTCTTCACCAAGTGCGCCTCAGGAACTGCTGAATGTATAGGAAGAAGTTCAATAGTAGTAATGCCTAATTCTTTTAGGTATTCAATTGTCTTGTCGTTGGCTAATCCCGCATATGTTCCACGCATATATTCTGGAAGCCAAGGCGCATTCTTGGTGAAACCAACAACATGTGTTTCGTAAATAACCGTTTTAGACCATGGAATATGTGGATGAAAAACAGGTGGATGAATAGAATCAAGATCATGAAGTATAACACTGTGTGGTACAAAAGGTAGTGAATCAATTTGCGATGGAACCAACATCTTATTTTCAAGCTTTGGTTTGTAATTATTATCCGCATCTAAGTACGACTCGTATCCCAAAGTTGCTTCTCCATACCGATAGTCTCCATAAATTGCGCGTGCATAAGGATCTACTAAAAATTTACTAGGATTAAAAAGAAAACCGTTCTTTGGGTCCCAAGGTCCGTGTACGCGAAAACCATAATGTTGACCAGTTTCAACTCCAACGATATGCTTATTCCAAATGCCATAGTCAGGACCTTCCAAATCAACACTGTGTTCAATCCATGCATTTCCCGCTTGATTCAGCATGCAAAATTCAACACGTACAGCATCGGGGGCGAAAAGTGCTACATCAACACCATCACCACTAATGTGTACGCCCAATCTACGAGCATACCGTTGTAATACCATAAGTCCATTATAGCATAAAATGTTGCGGAGTGTATATGAATGCGTAGTAAAGACTCCAGACCTCTAAAGTGCGCGGTTGATGTCTTACTTCTAGTGCAGATCCAGTAAATATTCTAAGCAGTTAACAAAATTCTAACTCTTTGGCTCTTCTTGTTTTATAAAAATGGTGGTTTATGCGGTAAAAACTGTATTAGTCATGACCGAAAACTAGTTTAATACCACCGCTGAGGCTTGCAGAAATATTGTAGATGAGTGAAAAAACCACAGCTATAATCGTTGTTAGTATTACATTCACGCATGCAATAAGACTGGCTATTAGAGCCACTTTCGTTACACCTAGCATTCCAGAATTACTCTTAACTCCTAATCCTGCGCCGACCATGGCTTCCATAAACTTGTAGATTACACCTGAAGTATCAAGTAAAATCCAAAATAAAGAAACTATAACAACGAACATAACACCAAGTGCAATAGAAACAAAAAATCCAAATTTTGCCGCAGAAATAGGATCAATTCTGCGTAAATTAAGTTCAAGAACTTGTGAACTTTTTGCATTTGTATTAACAGAAACATTTCCAGCAACTCTAGGAGATGTGCTACTTTTAGGAGTGTAAACTGCTTTTTTCTCGTTTTTAAGCCGTCCTCGCAGTGAAAATGCTTCATTCTTCATGCTCTTTTTTAGCACAGAATTTTTATTCGTATCACTTTTAGTTGAACTTTCAACAACTCTACTCATCCTCTCCTCCTTTAGCTGCGCCTTCTACAATTTCTTCATTAGCAGCTTTTGCACGCATATCATCAGTTTCTGGCAAATCTCGTTCAACATTTTTAGTAACTTTAATCACCATATCTCCATCATCTGCGCGCGCAAAAATCACACCAGTAGTAGCTCTGCTCGTTGGTCTAATCTGGTTCACATTAGACCGCAAAACTTTTCCAGACTGCATAATTACTAGTAATTCGTCTTCATCCATTACCTCAATAGCACCAACTAGCTCACCTCTTGCTTCAGTAACTTTAGCAACTTTTACGCCTTTTCCACCGCGTCCGTTGATCGGATACTCGCTTATTGATGTTCGTTTTGCAAATCCACCACTTGTTATACATACTAAATCAATATCTGCATTCTCAGATGGAATCACTCTCGCGCATAGAAGTTCGTCATCTTTTTCAAACCTCATACCACGAACACCTCGTCCAATACGGCTTATTGGTCGCACTTTCTCATCAAGTAGGTTAAATCTAGTTGCTTGACCACCCTTAGAGACTAAAATTGCAGTATCTTTCTGGTTCGCCATGCATACATTTATCAACTCATCGCCTTCAACTAGAGTTATTGCCTTCAACCCGTTAGTTCGGATATTGCTAAACTCCAATAACTTCGTTTTTTTAACCAGTCCTCTTTTTGTGGCGAAGAATAAGTACTGTGCATCCGTGAAATTCTTCAAGTCAATTACTTCTGCAATTTTTTCATCTGGATTAGTAGACAATAGGTTTGCAATGTGCTGTCCTTTTGAATCTCGTCCAGAAGATGCAATCTCCCAACCCTTAACCTTGAATACACGCCCTTTTGTTGTGAAGAACAGCAACCAGTTATGAGTAGTCGTGACAAAAAACTTCTGAACAATATCATCTTCTCGTAAACTTGCACCTTTTACGCCCTTTCCACCGCGCTTTTGTGCTCTATAATTGTCAGAACGCGTTCGTTTAATCCAACCGCCGTTCGTAAGAGTAATTACCACTTCTTCTTCTGGAATCAACTCTTCTTCGTTTACATCTGGTCCATATGGCAAAATTTCAGTACGTCGTTCATCTCCAAACCGCTTGACAATATCGCCCAACTCTTCCTTTATTATTAGCCGTTGGCGATCTGGTTTTGCTAAAATATCTTCAAAATCTGCAACTTTTTTAGTCAGCTCGTTGTATTCGTCCTGTATTTTCTGCCGCTCAAGTGCCGCTAAACGACTTAACTGCATTGCGAGAATTGCACGAGCTTGTATTTCATCAATTTTCAAGAAATCTATTAACTTGTTGCGAGCTTCATCTACATCTTTAGAGCCTCTGATTAGTGCGATTACTTCATCTATTACATCCAGTGCCTTAAGATAACCTGCTAAAATGTGTTGACGATCCTTTGCCTCTTTCAACAAGAAATTCGTACGTCTACAAATCACATTAATTTGATGATCTACCCAGTGCATTAAAAATTGGTCAAGTGTTAGAATTTTTGGTACACTATCAACTAGTGCAAGCATATTCGCGCCGAAGGTTTCTTGCAGTTGTGTATGCTTGTACAGATTATTCAAGACCACTTTTGCTATTGCATCTCGTTTCAGCAGGATAACTAGCCGCAAGCCATTTCTACCAGAAGATTCATCGCGCATATCAGCAATTCCAGAAAGTTTGCCCTCTTTTACCTGCTCCTCTATACGCCTTGCTAAAACATCAGGATTTACTTGATACGGTAGTTCAGTTGCGACAAGACATGTACGCCCCTTAATTTCTTCAACATTAACTTTTGCACGCATAGTAATTAGACCACGACCAGTTCTGTACGCCTTTTCTATTCCAGAACGACCAAGAATACTGGCAGCTGTCGGAAAATCTGGACCTTTGATAATGGAAATTGCCATCTCAAGAAGTTCTTCATTGCTAGCATCTGGATTATCAAGCGCCCAAGTGGCAGCTTCGGCAACTTCATGGAGGTTGTGTGGTGGAATCTTGGTCGCCATACCAACAGCAATTCCCTCACTTCCATTTACCAACAAGTTTGGAAAACGACTAGGAAGAGTAATCGGTTCCATATTCTTGCCATCATAGTTTGGCTCAAAATCAACCGTTTCTTTATCAATATCCTTCACCATTTCCATGGAAAGGTTGTTCATTTTGCACTCAGTATAACGAGGAGCAGCAGCACCATCATTTCCGCTTGAACCAAAGTTACCCTGTCCATCAACTAGTGGATAACGTAAAGACCAGTGTTGAACTAAACGTACCAAAGTGTCGTAAATCGCCGAATCTCCGTGCGGATGATATTTTCCCATAACATCACCAACAACACGCGAGCACTTGTTATAACCACGATCTGGACGATAACCACCATCGTACATGGCATATATTACGCGCCGATGCACTGGTTTAAGTCCATCCTTCACATCTGGTAATGCACGCCCAACAATCACGCTCATAGCATAATCTAGGTAACTATTTTGCATTTCAAGCTGGAGATTAACCTGCCGTATATGACCGTGACTAACTACCTGTTCATCAGTAGCTTCACCAAAACCTTCATCATCAACCACAAATCACCCCCTATATATCCAAAAACCGTACATCTTTTGCATTCTGTTGAATAAAACTTCTTCTTGATGCAACATCTTCACCCATTAACAAACTGAATGTTTCATCTGCTGCTGCAGCATCATCCATAGTTACCTGCTTGAGTGTTCTAAGTTCAGGATTCATAGTAGTCTCCCAAAGTTCTGTATAATTCATCTCACCAAGACCTTTATAACGCTGAACACCGTCTTTTGGCAACTTTTTGCCAGTCACTTCACCTTCTTCTAGGTGTGCATCCCTTTCTTCATCTGAGAAGACATAATCATGAGGTTTATTCGACCACTTTATGCGGTACAACGGTGGTTGAGCAATATATACATATCCTAGTGTAATCAACTGTTGCATATATCGGAAGAGAAAAGTAAGCAGAAGTGTTGCTATATGGGCACCATCAACATCTGCATCAGCCATCAAGACAATTTTATGATATCGCGCTTTTTCTGCATTAAACTCTTCACCCCAACCAGTTCCTATTGCACTAATTAAGCTCTGAATAGTCTCCGAACTTAGTGCTCGATCAGGGCGTACTTTTTCAACATTTAGAATTTTACCACGAATCGGTAAAATAGCCTGATTATATGGATTGCGCCCCTGGATTGCAGAACCACCAGCAGAATCTCCCTCAACTATAAATATTTCACATTCATCTGCATTTGAGGATTGGCAGTCCTTGAGTTTATCCGGCATAGAAGCGCTTTCAAACACCGACTTTCTCCGAGTTGCTTCACGCGCCTTTCTGGCTGCTAGTCGTGCAATCGCTGCAGATTGAGCTTTTAGTACAATAACCTTTGCTTCTTTGGGGTGTTCTTCAAGCCAATCCACGAGTTTTTCATACATCGCCTTTTGTACGAACGGTCGCACTGGTGAATTACCCAGCTTGGTCTTTGTTTGTCCTTCAAATTGTGGCTCACCAAGTTTAACCGAGATTACACAGGTCAAGCCTTCGCGAACATCGTCACCAGTCAAATTATCATCTTTTTCTTTTAGTAACTGCTTTTCACGTGCATATTTATTGAGAATACCTGTAAGTGCCGCTCTAAAACCTTCTTCATGCGTACCACCTTCAGTTGTAGATATTGTGTTCGCAAATGTGTAGATTGACTCAGAATATGCATTTGTCCATTGCATGGCAATTTCAACAGAAAGCGTGTTCTCTGTGTCCTCCTTTTCAAATGAAATTATTTCATCATGAAGTACATCTGCACGTTTTACTTTGTTGATGTGTGCAACATAGTCATACAACCCCTTTTCGTAGCAAAATGATACTTGTTTGTTTGTCTGACTACTAGCAATGGTAGTCTCATCAACATACTCAATTTCAGCACCTTCTGGTTGTTCTTCTGCCCGTTCGCCTGATTGTTCACTATCTGCGAGCGAAGTAATTGCTGTTGATTCATGCACATTCTTACGCTCATCAACTAGTGTAATAGTAAGACCTTTGTTTAAAAATGCCATCTGTTGGAATCGGTTACGAAGAGTTTCAAATTCATAAACAGTTGTTTCAAAAATACTGGCATCAGCCCAGAATGTTACCATTGTTCCAGTTTCAGATTCTGGAATTTCTTCAAGTCTCTCAACACTACCATCTGCTTTGGAGTTGACGAAATTTTGCTTCCACCTATAACCTTGCCTTTTAACTTCAACCTCGACTCGCGTAGACAGTGCATTCACAACACTTACACCAACACCGTGAAGTCCGCCAGAAACTGAATATCCACCACCGCCAAATTTACCACCTGCATGAAGAACAGTTAATACAACTTCAAGTGAAGATTTACCCTTTTGAGGACCTTTTGTCTGCGGATCAACTGGAATTCCACGACCGTCATCAACAACGCTAACTCCGCCATCTTCTAGTAGCGTAATATCTATTGAAGTTGCACAACCAGCGAGTGCCTCATCAACTGAGTTATCCACTATTTCGTATACTAGGTGATGTAATCCACGACTAGCTGTTGAACCAATATACATGCCTGGACGTTTACGAACTGCCTCAAGCCCCTCAAGCACAGTAATATCATCAGCGCCATAGTTCGTGTCAAAATTATCGGCTACCTTGTCTTTCAGATTATCATTCATCAAGTACATTATACCACATTTTTAATCTGAAATGTTGTAGTTGGATTTTTAATCAGAAGTTGGACACTTTTTCAGATACTTTGTGTGTCTAAATGAATGGTATAATGGCAGTTAAAATCTCAGCATGCTTTATTCTGTTTCAAAAATAGGCAGGTTGTTTCTCAACTCTCGTTCTTCTACTTTGTCTAGCACTTTGTACAATGGTCAATAAGAGCAGTTTGTTGTTTACACTGTGCATCTGCGGTAGCAAGAAGTGTATTATTTTCACAATATGCGGGATTTGAACAACCAGCATTGCCATTTAGTGCTGCAGAATATTCAGGTTTTGATTCGTCAGAATTTGTTGCAGTAGGAGATTTAGAACCGTCTGATTGAATCTCAAATCCACCTAAAAACTCCTAATTTGATTTCACTTAAACAACATTATATAACATTTATGTGATTGCTTATATGAATTTTGGATGTTTACGTGGAACATAACAATAACTTTAAGTAAACTTAAAAGTTACAAAACACTTGACACACGCAAAAAAGTGTGGTATAACAAAGTCGTTGTGGGCATGGTGCCTGTAATTTTATAGATTAAGTAAGGAGGTAGTTATGTTTAAGGAACTAGCTAAACCAATCAAATTGTTTGGTTCGCTTGCAGTGACTTTAGGGCTATTGTTCGGTATAGGTGTTGCAGATGCAAATGCTGTAATTACTATAAATGGTGATTATACAGGTGCACTACATATTAAGACAATCGGAAGACTAAATGCAGTATCTCTTGGCATTGGGTATCCAGGAGATACATGGAGGTCTGATTGTGCTGCACTAGATGGAGATGCTGTGAAAATACCAGCTACTGGGTTAAGTACGCGTGTTTGGTTAAGTGCAAGGGATTTACGTACTAGTGTAAAAGGATACTCATCTGCTGCGTATATGTTCAGATCTGCAGCCGATGCGGTCAAAATGTCTGATTCTAGATATCCAAAAAGACATGGCGACGTTTGTAGGACACCAGATAATTGGCAGTTTTAAATATGAAGAAGTTCTTAACATTAAGAAAACCAACACTATTTTTATCAGTTTTGGTGCTAATTTTTTTCTCTTCATCTTGTTCTCAAGTTAAACAAGAATCTCGGCCATATTCTGGAAATGGCGAAAGTTCACCTTCTGCTCAAAGTTCAGATGGTTCTAAAACTACAGAAAACAGCAAATGGATAGAATATTTTGATAAGTATTTTGATACAGATAAGGGTGCTGAAGTAGTAAATAAAGCAATGGATTTACTTACTGCTAAGTGCATGAAAGACAAGGGATTTGATTATAAAATAGAAAAGAAGGAGGAACAGAAAAATCAGAATTCTAGTTGGCAATTTTATAATAAAGAGGTTGCGGATTCAGATTGGGGGGTAACGGATGTAGAATATGCTAAAATATATGGTTATCTTCCGTATTCTGTTGCATTTTTGTATTATGCAGGGAATCCTGTAGTCGATGATCCAGACCCTAATTGGCCTGTTGCACCAAAAGAAGAACAGGACGGATTTAGTTTTGATGGCACAGAGGAAATACATTCTGAAGATGCCACTGAGAGTCCCGAATATGAACATGCATATTCGAGCAAAGGCGGTTGTTTAGATACTGGAGAAACTGACTTCTATAATGGACTGAGTGTGGATGCTACTAGAACTAATCAGACTTCTAAACTTCGCATGAAAATAAAAGAGACAGCAATGGATGACTCAGAATTTACTCCAAAACTAAAGGAGTGGTCATCATGTATTAAAACAAAAGAGTTCGACTTTGATTTTCCTCCAACATCTTTAAAAAGTCAAGCCCATGATATGTCAGCGAAGGCTCAGGCTCCGAATCCAGCTTTTGGAGCCAAGTCAAAGTTACTTCTTGCTACCGCAGATGCACAGTGTAAACAACAAACTGCTTTTATTGACTATTGGCACAAAGTGCTAGATAAAGTAGAAGAACGAGAGCTAAGAAACAACTTGCCTATTTTTGAAGCAGAAAAAGCATATACAGATTCCATGATTAAGCGAGGGCAGGAAATCATCGAAAAATATGGCGCAGAGTTCTCTTAATGATCTTGTAGTGATCTTAAAACTTCCAGATTCTAATAAATTGTCTGGCATTCTATAAACTCATCATTGAGATAGGCATTCATTACCAACCACGCCACTTAGAAATCAGATTCTGAACTTTTGTGTGCATCTCTAAAAGACGCTGGAAAAGCATGCTGAGATTTTAACTGCCATTATACCATTCATTGAGGCACAACAAGGTAGCCGATAATTTTGACACGAACTTATGATGCTGATGATATTACTGTGCTTGAGGGACTACTAAAAGTGTAGAATAATGGAAATGTTGTAGTTATTTTTCTAATTTTCTGTAGTAGTCATACAAAAAACTTCTATTTAGTTGGAATTTATATTAAAAATAGCCAAAATATCTTATAAACAGTTCATCAAATAGTGTAGAATAGTATTATATACAATGAAAACGAATATTGATTGGAGAAAAGTAATGAGGAAATCTTTATTAGCAATAGTTATAGCATCGGTAGCATTCTTAAGTGTTGGTTTGACTGCATGCTCAAAGTCTGATGTAAATAGTTTGAATTCTAATAATCAAAAAACTTCTGGAACAGTAAGAACATTAGACGATATTAAGAAGAGTGGAACATTAAAAGTTGGAGTATTTTCAGATAAAGCACCTTTTGGATATGTTGATAAGGATGGTAAAAATCAAGGCTATGACATATATTTTGCCCAGAGACTAGCTAAAGACTTAGGTGTTAAAATTGAGTTTACAATTACTGATCCAGCCAGCCGAGTTGAATTTGTGGATAGTGGAAAAGTTGATATAATTCTCGCAAACTTCACCAAGACTCCTGAGCGTGTAGAAAAAGTAGACTTTGCATTGCCATATATGCAAGTTGCTTTAGGGGTTGTATCTTCTGAGAAAGCTCCTGTTAAAACTCTTGCGGATTTAAGCGGTAAAACTCTAATTGTTGCAAAAGGAACAACTGCAGAAACATACTTCACCAAGAATCATCCAGAAGTCAAGTTGTTGAAGTTTGACCAGTATGCAGAGGCATATTCTGCACTTCTTGATGGAAGAGGAGATGCACTTTCAACTGATAATACTGAGGTACTTGCATGGGCAATCTCAAATCCAGACTTTGTTGTTGAACAAGGTGTTTCAAAAATCGGAGATGTTGATGTCGTTGCTCCAGCAGTGAAAAAGGGAAATACAACTGTTCTGGACTGGATAAATAAAGAGATTGCGAATTTACCACATGATTTCTTTTTGGAGGACTATAAAGCAACTCTTGAACCAGTTTATGGCAACAAGAGCGATCCGAACAACATCATAATTGAAAACGGCAAGTTTTAGTAAATTTGCAAAGTTAACACAAAAAAAAGAGACAGTGCATTTTGTCTCTTTTTTTTGTGTTAACTTTTCTGCTTTGATTTTAGTTGATTTTTTTCATATTTACATCAACTGTACCTTGCGTAGGATAATAATCAGTTCCATCTTCAATCCTAACATAAACACCGCGAACCTGATCTCCTGCCTGTTGCGTATTTGTTGTAACAGGAAATGTTGCTGTTACATTTGGGGCAAGATCATACGCCTTTGAAATACTCCAACTATCATGATCATCCCAAGTAGATCCAAAAGATGATCCATTCCAGAACCAATCATCGCCATTGTCACTTCCTATATCTTCCCATACATTAAACAAAACATCTGTATTAGCATTATTAGTTATTGTAACTTGAACTGTAGTTCTTGTTCCATTGCCATCTGAATCTTCAGTACCAAAGAGTTCAGAGTAATGTCGGTTATAATTATACTGTCCAGTATTACTAAACGCTAATGAGTCATTAACCTCAACCTTAGCACATGCAGACTCATCACATGACACACCTTTAGCATTTGCAAATTTTACAGTATTCGGTACAGTTACAATAGCAAAAGCTACTCCAATAGCTAGCATTCCGCGGAATGTTTTCTTTAAGTTCATAGTTTCCTTTCATTTTACTTTACTAAACTTACATGAATTATTATAACATACTTTGGACTCACTGTCAAGTAACTTAAGTTTTAATACTACTTTATGTTAAGACTTATGTTGTAGTTTGCCAAGAATAACCGTGTCCACGAACTGTAGAAAGGTTACGAGCATAGTTTATTCCAATTTTTGAGCGTATTCTACGAATATGTACATCTACAAGTCTTGAAGTGCTGTCATTTTGCTCCCAGAGAATGCTAAGAATTTGGCTACGGGTAAACACGAAATTTGGGTTATTAACAAATAGTGAAAACAGTTCTAGTTCTCTATATGTTAAATTTGCTGACTTACCATTTATTTCAACGCCGAAACCGCTAGCAGAAAACTTAAGTACACCAATAATAACTTTATCTGCATTATCTCTTGGTTCGTGCAATGTAATGTCATTTAATAAAGAAGATTCTGAATTTGCGGTTGGAATTTCTGCCACTGTAAACTTCTCAACCTCTTCTTGTCTTGGTGAAGTATCTGGCGTTTTTCTCTTATCCAAAGCGATTTCTAATCTGCAGTAAATCTCTGTGGTTGATGCAGTGTCTACTACGAAGTCGTCAAAAGAGAAACTCTTAATACTAGTTACTTTAGTTTCCTGAGTATATACTAGTAACGGTTTTTGGGCAATAGCAGTGCGCAAAGCTACAGAGTTCTTAAATGATAAGACTTCTAGTAGACTAATATTTTGAACATCTATAAGTATACAGTCAAAAAACTTAATTTCGTTCACATCAACTTCATCAATGCATTTGAAATTCCAGATATTAAGTCCACGAGATCTATTCTTAAAAAACTTGTCCTCGTTCTCATTAAGTATTGCCAGAATGCGCATGACCATTTCCAAAAGTACAAAGAACCAACACTAAACAGCCAGTAAAGCATTGGTTCATTGTAGCCAAAACTATTCGCCTTTTACTCGTTTGATAATTTCATCAGCAACATTTCTAGGAGCTTCTGCATATGAATCAAATTGCATAGTAAATACCGCGCGTCCTTGAGTGAACGACCTCAGATCACCAATATAACCAAACATCTCGGATAACGGAACTTTAGCATCAACAACTTTTACACCAGTTGCATCGTATTGTTGTTGTAAAATTCCACGCCTTGAGTTGATGTCTCCAATAACTGATCCCAAGTATTCTTCTGGTGTTCTGACTTCAACTGCCATAATAGGCTCTAATAAAACAGGATTTGCTTTTTTTCCAGCTTCTTTGAATGCCTGTAAACCTGCGAACTCAAATGCATAAACTGATGAGTCAACATCATGAGTTTGTCCATCATATAGGGTTGCTTTTACTCCAACAACAGGGTATCCAGCTAAAATGCCATTCGCCATTGCTTTTCTAATTCCTTCTTCTACGCCTGGAATATACTCGCGTGGAATAGATCCTCCCTTGATCTCATTAATAAATTCATAGATTTGATCTGAGCCTGGTTCAACCTCAAGTGGCTCAAAACGAATCTGAACTTTAGCGAACTGACCAGATCCACCAGATTGCTTCTTATGTGTATATTCTTGATCAACATTTGCGCGTATTGTTTCGCGATATGCAACTTGTGGTTTTCCTACATTAGCTTCAACTTTAAACTCGCGCTTCATGCGATCCACCATAATATCCAGATGCAATTCACCCATTCCGCCAATAACAGTCTGTCCAGATTCTTCATCATGACGAACTCTAAATGTTGGATCTTCCTTCACTAGTTTACCAATTGCAACGGATAACTTTTCCTGATCTGCCTTAGTTTTTGGTTCAATAGCAACATCAATAACTGGCTCAGGAAAACTCATAGACTCAAGAACAACGGGGCTATCTGCTGCACAAAGTGTTTCTCCAGAAGTGGTATCTTTCAGTCCAATAAATGCATAAATATGTCCTGCAATTGCTTCATCAACAGGATTTTCCTTGTTCGAATGCATTTGGAACATCTTTCCAATTCGCTCTTTCTTGTTCTTAATAGAATTCAAAACAGTATCGCCAGGTTTAGCGGTTCCTGAATAAACTCTAATGTATGTCAACTCACCGAAGAACGGATGAGTGGCAACTTTAAAGGCAAGTGCAGAAAATGGTTCAGTAACATCTGGTTTACGAGGTATAATAATGGATTCATCGTCCATGTCATGCCCCTCAACTGGAGGTACATCTAAAGGGGATGGTAAATAATCAACAACTGCATTTAGCATAGGCTGTACACCCTTGTCTTTATATGCAGAACCACATAAAATTGGGAATGCTTCACCAGAAGTAGTAATTTTGCGAAGTCCTTGTTTTATTTCGGCAACTGTTAAATCTCCAACCTCAAAATATTTCTCCATCAATTCTTCATCCGCAGAAGCAACCTCATCTAATAACTCTGCGCGGTATTGATCTGCCTTCTCTTTTAGGTCTGCAGGAATTTCAGTAGTTTCAAAAGTTTTACCATGGTCATTGTCTCCAGAACCCCAAGTGTACGCTTTCATTTCAACTAGGTCGACAACACCTTCAAATGTATCTTCAGCACCAATTGGAAGTTGAATAACAATAGGCTTAGCTTTTAGACGGTCCTTGATAGTCTGAACTGAAAAGTAAAAGTCTGCACCAAGTTTATCCATCTTATTTATAAAACAGATTCTAGGAACATCATATTTATCTGCTTGGCGCCAAACTGTTTCTGATTGTGGCTCAACACCTTCTTTACCGTCAAAAACTGCAACTGCTCCATCTAACACGCGCAGTGACCTCTCAACTTCAACTGTGAAGTCGACATGACCAGGTGTATCAATAATATTGATGTGAGTTTCCCCCCATTTACACGCTGTCGCAGCAGAGGTAATTGTTATACCTCGTTCCTGTTCCTGTTCCATCCAATCCATCTGTGATGCCCCGTCATGAGTTTCACCAATTTTGTGTGTTACACCAGCGTAATACAATATGCGCTCAGTTGTTGTTGTTTTGCCAGCATCAATATGCGCCATAATACCAATATTACGAACCTTTTTTAGGTCTTTTTCTGCGTTAACAGCCATCTTCCATCCTTTACTTTAATACTTTTACATGTACATTATACCATACTTCTGCTTGAAATATCAAGTTGCTGGATTCTAATCAGAAGTAGGACACCCCAAGAAGTAGTATTTTAAGAGAAACAGGTAGACTACACAACTTTCAGCACAAAAGACAAGAAACAGGCATGTTCCACTGCGCATTTATCACTCT
>JAIRWY010000021.1 GCA_031268675.1 Candidatus Ancillula glyptotermitis
ATCTGTATTAGTAGTATTGCAGATAGTTGAAGTGGTAAGTATATCATCTTCTTCTTTTTGATCTACATTACTAGTATTGCAGATAGTACTACTATTATCTAAAACAACCATATATAACACTCTCCTTAAATAAAAGACTAACTATTGTTAAGTACTAGTATAACACTGCAGTAAACAAGTAGATGTAAAAAAATGTTAAATAGATGTTAAACTTTTTGGAGGAGGTTGATGGTAAGTGTTGTGAGGATGTTGTGGGGGAGGTTGTAAGGAGGTTGGTGATAAATGGAAGTGACTAACGAAGGATGCCGATCCAGCAGATTTGAAAATGTCATAGGGGTGTGGTATAATGGAGTATGAGTAGCAGGAGGGGTTGAAATTCTGGATTCAGAGTTTATGCGAGAGTGTATACCGCTGTATATTGATGCGGCTGGTGTGACGGTTTTGGTTGCTTTTTTTGGGGTTCTTGGTTCACTTTTAGTTGGATTTTTGTTGTCAGTTGTGCGCTTCTTCAAAGTCCCAGTACTTTCAAATGTCTCGGGCATTTATATTGAATTGGCGAGGAATACTCCACTGATTGTACAGTTGTATTTCATCTACTACGGGTTACCAAAAGTTGGTATTAGATTTAGCTCATTAACAACTGCAATTATTGGACTTGTATTTTTGGGCAGTGCGTATATGGCAGAAAGTTTTCGTAGTGCATTTGAGGTGATTTCTAAAGATCAAAGTGAAGCTGCCTCCGCGCTCGGAATGAGTAGGATCAAGGTAATGTTGTTGATAATTCTTCCTCAGTCTCTTCCAGTTGCCGTTCCTTCGCTCACTGCAAACACTATCTTCTTGGTGAAGGAAACTTCGGTTGTGTCGATCGTAGCACTTATGGACCTGATGAACCTTGCCAAGGATATTATTGCGCTCTATTACAAAACAAACGAGGCGCTATTTATGCTTGTGGTTGCATATGCACTAATTCTATTGCCAATTTCGTTATTCGCACATTTTGTTGAAAAGAGGGTGAAGTATGCTCATTAGTTTACCACCAGAATTAACTGTTATATTTGAAGGCAATAACTTCCTAAGACTACTAGGCGGACTGTGGACTTCTGTATCAATTGCACTTTTTGCGCTCATAATTGCGATTCCACTAGGCATAATACTGGGCTGCCTGCAAAGCATGAAGTTGCCTTTAATCAGTGCTATTCTTAAGTTCTACTTGGAGTTCGTGCGGATAATGCCACAACTGGTTCTTCTATTTCTTGTATTTTTTACATCTGCAAAAACATTTGGAATTGATATATCTGGCTATGCTTCAGCAGTAGTAGTGTTCGGATTTTGGGGTGTAGCAGAAATTATGGATCTTGTGCGTGGTGCAATTGATTCAGTTCCTCGCACACAAATTGAAGCAGCAACATCTCTTGGCATGCGCCATTTACAAGTTCAGTATTTAGTAACTTTACCGTTCACTGTTCGCCAACTTATTCCACAACTCATCAACCTAATAACCCGCATGGTAAAAACTACATCACTAGTTGTGCTAATAGGAGTTGTTGAAGTTCTTAAAGTTGGACAACAGATTATTGATGCAAACCGTTTCACAACTGCACCTGAATTAGCATTTTGGGTTTATCTAGTGATATTTTTACTCTACTTTCTTGCTTGTTGGCCACTTACTATATTCGCATCATGGCTTGAGAAGAAGTTGAAATAACAAGTTTCCAGATTAGTTGTTTAGCCATAACTTCAATATAGTTATAAAGTGCTCATTTTCTTGAGGTTTACCAATTGTTACCCTGAAATAACCAGGTGCACCCACTCTGCGAATTAGTACACCATTCTTCAACATATAAGCATGCAGTTCTTCAGGAAGTTGCTGATAATTTGGTAAGTTTGAACTGAAACCAACCTGAATAAAATTTGCTTGTGATGGTACTACTAGAAACGGCTCACCTTGATATTTCAGGTACTTCAACTGGTCAAACATGTTCAATCGCTCGCGCTTAATTTCTTCAACTGCTCCAAGCATTTCAGGTGCATGTTTAAGTGCTGCAATAACAACCGCTTGAGTAATAGTGGAGAGATTGTACGGAAGCCTCACAATACGAAGCGCCCTAATAATATCAGGAGAAGCAATTGCAAAGCCCAACCGAACACCTGCAAACGCAAATGCCTTTGAAAGTGTCTTTACAACAAGCAGATTTGGAAACTCGCTCATCAACTTAAGGCTCGTTTCATGCGTAGAATCCCGAAAATCGCTATATGCCTCATCTACAATTACAACTGCGCGCGCATCTGCATCTGCACCTTTTACAGGCGTATTTTCTGCTGCTTGTAGTATTTTTCGTAAATTATCTGTACATGTATATGTACCAGTCGGATTGTTCGGATTGGTAATTATTATAATACTCGGAGCGGTTTCTTGTATCTGCTTTACTGCTTTTTCAATGTCAATTGTGAACTTATCTGGTACTCTAGGTACTTCAACGAGTGTCGTAAACGAATCTCTGCAAAACTGAGGATACATGGAATATGCAGGTGAAAACGATAAACATGCACGACCAGGACCTCCGAACGCTTGGAAAATTTCAAGCATAATTTCATTTGAACCATTTGCAGCAATTATTGAGTCCGCTGAAAACCTTAACTTCTCAAGTGTGTATATATAGTTGGCGAGGTGTTCTCTTAGACTGAGAAAGTTGTCATTTGGGTAGCGGTTTGAGCCACTTACTGCACTTTCAACGGATTCTACAACTGCAGATTTTACAAGTTCTGGAACTTCGTATGGATTTTCATTAGTGTTCAAACGCACAGGCACAGGTGTATCAAAAGATTCATACGGTAGTAGTCCAACCAAGTCGTTCCTAAGCGACAAGTGCTTTGATATTCTTCTGTTGCTAATATTCATAACCTCGATTTGCTTTTACTATTTTTAGGTTGCTCTACAACTGAATAGGAAGATTTCGTGGTTGAAGTACTAGATGGCGATGTTGATGGCGTACTTGAACTTTGTGTTTGAGCATTTTTCTTTGCCTTCTCTTGTTCATCTTGAATTTCATCTGCAAGTTCCTTGATTTTTGAAATAGAAGAGTTTAACTGCTCCATTAGCGATGTTTTTGAGTTTATAATATCATCATTGGATAAATTGCTGTTCAGTAAATCACTAGCTTCTTTGTTTGCATCTAGTAATTTATTACGCAGATCTTCCTTAACTACTCCTTTTGAGTTGTTGTAGGTTCTTGTTGAATTTATTACCATTTCATCAAGTTTGTTGCGCAGATCATTGTATTCAAGCAAATCAGAACGTTTAGAAAGTGCAGTAAGATTATTATGCATGCGTTGTAGACAATTATTGGATTGTTCATCATATTTTTGTAACTCTGTAATTATACCAGCACTAAAACGGTTACGATTCAAGATGTTTTTTGCTTTAGTATAAATATCATCAGATTGTTTAATGTTTTCAGCAAGGCTCTTATACTCATCGTAATCAACACCATCTCCACCAACCTTGTCAAGCATTGAAGACGCATCTAGCGAAAGATCATGCATTTGTTGAGAGTGGCTCTTGAGTGAATCATGCGCACTATTATATTCTTTTATACTGTCAACTTCTGTAATCACGAACTGAACTAATACTAGAACTAGCAGAAATATATTCACTGCTACAATAACTTGAATCATCTTACGGCGCCGCTTTCCAAGCGCAGTAATTTTAGCACTAAGACTATCTAAATCTTCTGCCAGTTCTTGCGTTTCGTTCATACTTATCATTATACCACACCCCTATGACATTTTGCTTTTAACTGCATCCGTACCTAAAATACAACAACTTCGATCATACATCAACCTATTCACCCCCATTTATTATCAACCCCTCTTAAATACAAGTCTTTTTTTATTCAGGGGATGTACATACAAAAACTTCTTCTTGAGCAAATCCAGGTGGTTTTATAACCTAGACCTTCATTAAGGCTATTTATAAGCACGTGGTTTGATTTAAGGTGCTTATGTGTGTTATATACACATGTACTATTTTGAAGTGGGAAAACAGGCTTTTTTAGACTTCATGATGTATAAGCATGGTGATAAGTGCGGTTTCTTGTATAAAGTGCTACTTTTAGGATGTTGTATTTTGGGTGCGGATGTACACGGATTTGAAAATGTCATAGGCATGTGGTATAATGTAAGTGTATGGAATCTGCATTAACTGATAAGCAAATTATTTCAACGCTTGATGAGTATAAGTATGACTGGAAAGATGAAGATGTTGCTGGTCGTAGTGCAAAACGCGGTATAAGCGAAGAAGTTGTTCGTAATATTTCAGCCTCAAAAAAGGAGCCAAAGTGGATGCTTGAACTGAGACTTAATGGATATGAGTTGTTTTGCAAGGCAAAAGACCCAGATTTTGGACCTTTTGTAGATAAAACACTTGAAGATTTTGACTACAACAATTTTAAGTACTATGTCCCACCACTTGGTGAAGGTATTTCAGGTTCAGATTCTACTTCAAACTGGGAAGATTTGCCAGAAAGCATCCGTAGTACATACGAGCGGTTGGGAATTCCAGATGCAGAAAAAAAGCGCTTGGTTGCTGGAGTTGCTGCACAATATGAGAGTGAAGTTGTATATAAGTCTATTCGTGAAGACCTCGCAAAACTAGGTGTTATATTTGTTGATACAGAAACTGGAATGCGAGATTATGAGGATCTTTTTCGCGAGCACTTTGGTAGTGTTGTTCCAGGTGATGATAATAAACTTGCATCTTTGAATCTCGCAGTTTGGTCTGGTGGTTCTTTTGTGTATATTCCAAAAGGAGTACGGGTTGAAATACCACTACAAGCATATTTCAGGATGAATACGCAAAATCTGGGTCAGTTTGAACGTACACTTATTATTGCTGATGAAGGTTCAGATGTTCATTATATTGAAGGTTGTACTGCCCCTATTTATTTGGAGAACTCACTGCATTCTGGAGTAGTTGAAATCGTGGTGAAAAAAAATGCGAAGGTTCGTTATTCAACAATTCAGAACTGGTCAACTAATGTGTTCAACTTGGTAACTCAGCGAGCTCTTGTTCATGAAGGCGCGCAGATGGAATGGGTTGATGCAAATATAGGCTCAAAGGTGACATGTAAATATCCAACGAGTGTTCTTGTGGGGGCAGGTGCACGCGCTGAAACTCTTTCAATTGCATTAGCTGGAAATTCTCAAATGCAAGATACTGGTGCAAAGATGATTCATTTAGCGAAGAACACGCATTCTTCAATTGTTTCAAAATCAGTTAGTAAAAATGGAGGGCGTACTAGTTATCGCGGATTGATTAAGATTAGCAAAGGTGCTGCTGGTAGTAGTTCAAATGTCGTCTGTGATGCACTACTGGTTGATAATGACTCAAGAACGGACACATATCCGCGCAATGTGGTTGAGGAGGAAGATGTTTTGCAAGGACATGAGGCAACAGTATCTAAGATCAATGATGATCAACTGTTTTATTTAATGAGCCGTGGAATTAGCGAACAAGAAGCTATGGCAATGATTGTGCGTGGCTTTATAGAGCCAATTGCTAAGGAGTTGCCTATGGAGTATGCGCTTGAACTCAATCGCCTGATAATGTTGCAGATGGAGGGTAGTGTTGGATAAAATACTGAATCAGAGTGCGAAGAAACATTATGTACTGGGGGAAAATCAGGTTCTGGATTTACTAGTTGTACAAATGCATGATGCTGATTGCGAAGTGGACATTAAGGTTGACCTTGAAGGAATAGGGAGTAATGTTAATATCTTTGGCATATATTTTGCTTCTGCTGGTCAAATCATTCAAAACCGAGTAGTTGTCAATCACATTGCACCAAAATGTACTTCAAGCATTCTTTATAAAGGTGCACTACTTGGTTCTGGTGCAAAAACTTCATGGGATGGATTTGTGAATATTGGTGAGAATGCTGTTAATACTGATACTTACGAGACGAATCGTAATTTGTTGCTTAGTGAGGGTGCTAGTGCAGTTTCTGTTCCAAATCTTGAAATTCTGACAGGTGATATTGTGCGCGCAGGTCATGCATCTGCAACTGGACGTTTTGACGATCAGCAACTTTTCTACTTGATGAGTCGTGGAATTGATGCAAAAACTGCGCAGAAATTGATTGTGCGTGGGTTCTTTGAGGAAATTATTCAAAATGCTGAGCTTGATGATTTAGAGCAGACTGAAATTTTTAAGCAGCTAGAAAGGAAAATTGATGAAGTACGATAAACTTGAGGTTGTTGATTTATGTGTGTGCGTTGTTAATAATAAACATGCAAACGATCAGGCACAAGAGAAGGAGATTCTTAAGGGTGTCAACTTGGAGATTAATAGCGATGAAGTGCATGCAATTATGGGGCCAAACGGATCAGGGAAGTCAACACTAGCGGCATCTATTGCTGGAGCACCTGGATATAAGGTTACTTCTGGTGATATTATCTTAACAGTTGATGGTAAAACTCAGAGCCTAGTTGATTTAACCGCTGATGAACGAGCACGTGCAGGTATTTTTCTGGCTCAGCAATCTCCAACAGCAGTTGATGGCATCACGCTTTCAAATTTCCTGCGAACTGCAAAAACAGCAATTGATGGGGTTGCTCCTAATATCCGCACATGGATTAAAGAGCTATATGATACTATGGAACTTCTTAAAATGGACAAGTCTTTTGCATCTAGACCGTTAAATGTGGGATTTTCTGGTGGAGAAAAGAAGCGTGCAGAAATTCTACAACTTGAAATTCTGCGACCGAAATTTGCAATCCTTGATGAGACGGATTCTGGGCTTGATGTTGATGCATTAAAAACGGTTTGCGATGGGATTAACCGTGCAAAAACTGATGCTAAATTTGGCGCATTGCTAATAACACATTACACGCATATTCTGGACTATATAAAACCTGATTTTGTGCATGTTTTTGCGAATGGAGAAATTGTGCAAAGCGGAGATAGTACACTGGCTAAAAAATTGGAGACTTCAGGCTATGAACAGTACACTAAGTAGCCAAACTGTAAGAGGATATGCTAAAGTAAACTTAAGTCTTAGTATAATTGGAGATGAGGTTGATGATTTTGGGGACAGAAAGCACTTAATTGACACAATATACTACGCGTTGGATTTATATGATGATGTTAGACTTGAATGTATTAGAGGTATACCTTTTGATGTAACTATTGAGTGCCAAAGTGCAGGAGAATATCAAATTAGGAAACATAATGTACCGCTTAATGGCGAAAACTTAGTGTCAATTGCAATAAGAGAGTTGTTGAAATTGTTAGGAATAGAACCAAATTTCGCATTTAGAGTGCTGATTACAAAACGAATTCCTGTTTCGGCAGGTCTTGCGGGTGGGTCTGCTGATGCTGCAGCTGCTCTAATAGCACTGCGCGAGTTACTTAAGAACACTTTTGGCATTATTATTCAGGATAGTGAGTTATTCCAAGTTGCTAGGAAATGCGGCTCAGATGTTCCTTTTGTACTCATGGCATCTGATATAAAACGAGTAGATGAAAAGCGAAAAGTTGTTGCTAGAGGTACTCATTTTGGTGAAGTTTTAGAAGAACTTTTGGATTTTCCTGAGGTGCAGTTGGATATTTTTCCACAAGATTTTGGACTTAAAGCAAGTGAAGTATACAAAAAGTGGGACGAACTACAAGATGGTGTAGATATGGATTTAACCAAGAGTGATCAAGCAAGTATAGGTTTTAATGCACTTCAAAATGCAGTTTTTGCCTTGTCACCTGAACTTTTAACCACTTTTAACAACTATTTAACAACTGCTAATGAACAAGATGAATGTACATTGTTAGTTTCTGGATCTGGACCAACTATTCTGCGGTTAAATATGGACAACTAGATTTTTGCGAGCGCTGCTTTAAGGGCAACTGGTAGATTCAAGCTTGTGATTTCACCAAGTTCTTTTACAACTTTGTCTGCTGCATCAGTTGCAACTTGTGGCTTAAATCCTAGTGAAATAATCGCATCTACAAGCATTGTATAACTCTTGGTGTTGTCAACTTGATCTTTTTCACGCGCCTGATCAGATGACTGCACAAGTTTTCCTTTCAGATCTAGTATTATCTTAGATGCACCTTTATTTCCTAGACCTGGAGTGGTTGCCAATCTCTTTATATCATCAGTTTCAATTGCTGTCTGTATTCCACTAATACCTAAATTTGCAAGCATAGCTAGCGCTATTTTAGGACCAATTCCTGAAACTGTAATCAACTGCTCAAAAAGAACGCGATCCTCATCACTAAAAAATGCATATAATGTTTCAGAATCTTCTCGAACAACATGTGAAATCCAAACTTCTAATTCATCTCCAACTCTTGCATTCGTGAAAGACTTTTTGTTGTCGTTAGTTGCAGCTCCTTTTGGCGCATATAGAACATATCCGATATTATTAACTTCTAAAATAATACGTACAACATCAAGTCCAGTACTTAGTAGAGTTAATGATATTACTTTTCCGCGTAAAAATCCGATCATTTATATTCATCATCCTTTAAATATGCAACAATTCTATAGGTAATTGGCAGTAGTATAATTTCCAAAAGACATTTGAAGATATAACCAATTAGTGTATAATTTAAAAACTGTGGAAGTGTTATCACGCCCAAAAATGCGATTGTGCAAAATGTTAGTGTATCTGCAGCTTCGCCGACAAGTGTTGAGCCAATTAGCCGTATCCACAACTTAGAATTTTTAGTTCTTGATTTAATTTTCACTAGTACGAACGAATTGAGTAATTCACCTACTAGATAACCACTTAGACTTGCTAAAACTATGCGAGGAACAAACCCTAGAATTGTCAAAAATGCATCATCATTGCCCCAACCAGATGCACTTGGAAGTAGTCTTACTATGAAAATCGCGAATACTGCAACCACTTCTATAAAAAATCCAGTTAGAATAACTTTTCGCGCAGATTTGAAACCATAGATCTCGCTAATTACATCACCTAGTATATACGTTAGTGGAAAAAGAATGGCACCACCATCAAGAATCAGCGGCCAGAGTTGTAAATTGCCCAAGTTAACCGTAGCTCCTAAATCACCAATTTGTATAGGTTTAACAGCAAGAATATTGGACAACAACAAAAGTGAGCAGAAAAATACTGCAATAGTTGGATATAACTTTTTTGCACGCGCACTGATATTACTCATGGCCATGCTCTTCCTCTGATTTCCCGAACTGGTATTCTTTTGACCACTGATACATAGCAACTGCTGCTGCAGCTCCAGCATTTATAGACCTTGTTGAGCCATATTGTGTGATGTGCAGAATTAGTCCAGATGATTTTTTCGCCAAGTTTTGTGCTTCACTTGAGATTCCGTTGCTTTCTGAACCAAATAGCATAACGCACTCTTCTGGTATTCTGGCAACTTCAAGAGGTGTGGAAATACCTGGTAAACAGTCAATTCCAACAACTTGTAAATGATTCTCGTCTACGAACTCGCAGAATGCGTTTAGCGCCTCAAAATGATTGATATTCTGATAAACATCAGTCATCATAGCACCTCGTTTATTCCATCGTTTTGAGCCAATAATACTGACACTTGCAACATTGAACGCATTTGCTGTGCGGACAATTGATCCGATGTTGAAGTCATGATTCCAGTTCTCAATTGCAATATGTAGTTTTGAGCGGGATTGATCCAACTTTTCCCGTATACTCACTACACTCATCCCCTTGAAGTTATCTGCGAGATTGCGAATATCATCAGCTGGATCCATAATCAATTCTGCTTTTATGCTAGAGCCCCCATTGGATCCCACGCAGGTAGCATAATGTTAGGTTTCCTACCATTTGCTTCATATTCTCGCAACTTATTCTTTAATTCATCTGGCAGTAAATCCTTATGAATTGCAACTTCAAACATATACTCGTTGAACCAGTTGTCATGCATAGTGTAAAAACCTTTATCTCCACTCTCAGATCCCCATGAATTTTCAACTCGGAAACGACGAGGTTTGAAGTTTTTGTCCAAATCAACACCAGTAAATAACATTGCATGCGTCATTGCAGAATCTCCATAGCGAACACGATTTTCCTTACTGGTGGTCAGATCTATTGCAAATGTACCCTCAAAATCGTACAAATCTGATGCCCAAGTTCCATCCGCGCGGTTCATATAAGGTGCACAATCACAACCGAGCCAAACAGGTTCAGGTCCACGAGAATGTCCTTTTCCTGTTTTATGTTCACCAGTTAGCGATTCAATTGTTAACTGCTTCATGAGTTCAATTGGCGCATTTAGGTATAACACATCATCTCCACCAACAACATTACCTAAGTGGGAGATTCCAATAGACAGACCTTTCTTATGCTCTGCGCGTGGATCATCAACTAGACATACATAGTCCTTCAATGGTAGCGAGCAGTACTTTTTGAAGAACTTCTGAGGTGTAATGCAATCTTCATACTTGTATTCGCCATCATCTGTTCTGTATGAGTAACTAAAACGATCTGGCGGAGTTCCTAGATTAGTTGCTAAAATGGACCAGATATCGCGCAAAATGTTAATTTTCTCATCTTCAAGTTGTTGTTGACCAGCTGGTTCGTAAATCAAATTCTCAAGATCTGCTGCTGCCTTACGGAGTCTAGTCTTTAAAATCTTGTTCATAAGAGCCGTAGATGAAGATGAAACGGTTTCAGGCATAACTTCTTTTGGTACAACTCCATACTTCGTGTATAAATTAACAGCCATATTCCACTGACCGCCATCATCCACAACTGTATCTAATATAAACGCCAAAGCTCTATCAAGCAACGTCTGTGAACTCTGCTGTACTTGACTATAATCTGCATTCGTAATTACTTTTTGCGTGATTATATCAATAACGTCATTGATGAAGTAATTTGCTCGTTCAAATTTATCCCAGAACATGGCATAGTTTTGACTAAGTTCAAAGCTTGTACCTCCGTTGTTCTTCTTGCTCTTATCACTCAAGCCCAGATTTGAACGCATATTGAAACGAATTAGATTTAGAGAACTAAATAGCCAGCAACGTCCACTTCTTTTTTGGTTTGTGGCATCCCAGTCATCAAGTCGTGTGCTTATGGCACTTCTCGAAGTTGTCAGTTCTTTCTTGCGCTCAAAGTTTTCAGATATTTGCTCCACTGAACACTTTACAGCAGCGTTCTGCATGCGAACCCGAAAACTGTCGCTCATAAACTCTGCTCGAAATTGCTCAGTGGTCTTAGCCTCTATTGCGTTAAATTCCATATATGTACCTTCCACACATAAATTATACCACATTTAGGTAGTCATTTTGTATATTTCCGTGCATTATTAACTATTTTCTTTGTTGCCAATAATTGTACATGGTAAATTCAAATGGTTGTAGTGGATTTTGAATTGGTATATTAACGGCGTTGTTATTGGTGCTTAACGAATTTGTAACATTGAAATTGTGATATAATCAGCATATGAGTTCAGTATATACAACATTTAGTGACATTTTTCGGATAGGGATTGGTCCATCATCTTCGCATACTGTTGGTCCTATGCGCGCTGCACTGGCATTTGTACAAGAATTGGATGCGAAGAAACTGCTTGAAAATGTAGTTTCTGTTCAGTGTCAATTACAGGGGTCTTTAGCGGCAACTGGTATTGGTCATCACACTCCAAATGCTATAGTTGCAGGATTACAAGGCTTAAAAGTGCATGAATATGATAAGTCAACTGTGTGTATTACTTGGAAAGATGTTGAAACTAGTGCTACTGGGCGTGTTGAGCTTTCTCTAAATGGTTCACATAATATAACGTTTTCAGTACAGGACATTTTATTTGAGCCATATATTGTGAACTCAAATCATACCAACTGCATGGTTTTATCTGCAAAATTTACTGATGGTAATTCATTTGAGCGCACATTTTTAAGTCCAGGCGGTGGTAGTGTTTTACAACTTGACAATAATACACAAGAAAAGTTTCCTATATTTGGAGAGATAAGTAGCACAAATGATTATGTTCAAGATATTTCTGACTATAATACGGCTCAGGAACTTCTAGAACTTTGTAAGAATAGCAATTTGACAATATCAGAAGCAATTCGTAGACAGGAAAAAGCTCATTGTAGAGGAAATTTCACTGATAATGCGTTGAATCAACTACTTGATCACACTTGGCAGACTATGAACCAGTCTATTGAATCTGGGTTGACTGCAAATAGTAAAGGTTCACTAATGCCTGGTGACTTAGGAGTTTTGAGACGTGCACCTAAAATGTATTCAACAGTAAAAAAAATGAAGATTAGCGGTAGTAGTGCTAGAATTGAGATGTTGTCATGTTATGCTTTGGCTGTGAATGAACAGAATGCGGAAGGTGGGCGAATTGTTACTGCTCCTACTGCTGGTTCTGCGGGTGTTATTCCTGCGGTAATTCGTTATTTACTAGAAGAAGGTGTTGATGACAAAAGCAAGGCAATTCAGGAGTTCTTACTTACAGCTTCTGCAATTGGGTTCATAATAAAACAGAACGGTTCAATTTCTGGTGCAGAGTGCGGTTGTCAAGCGGAAATAGGGTCTGCATGTGCTATGGCCGCTGCTGGACTTGTTGCTATGCGTGGTGGAACGCCAGAGCAGATTGAAAATGCTGCTGAAATTGCGCTTGAACATCACTTTGGACTTACATGTGATCCTGTTGGTGGACTTGTATTGATCCCGTGCATTGAAAGGAATGCAATTGCTGCTAACACTGCTGTTACCGCTGGATCGCTGGCGCTAGCAGGAGATGGTAGTCATAAAGTTACTCTTGATATGGCAATTGAGACGATGCGACAAACAGGAATAGATATGAATGATGCATATAAGGAGACTTCAAGAGCTGGTTTAGCAACTATAGTTGAGTGTTAAGATATTGTAGCTAAAACTCCATGTTTTGTTGATTTATCCAGTTGTTGCTACGATTACTACGTGTTCAATTGCAATTGGTATGCCGCATAATGGTCACAAATTTTTGAACTGGTGATAAAAAAAGCGTTTAATAAATACTGCTTGTTCTAAAATGTCATAGGTATAGTGTATAGTTATTTATATAGATAAATAGCCGATTACTAGTTGAAAAGGATGTGACTGATGATAGAAGAGATACGTGAAGGTAGATATATGAGTATAGATATTAAAACGACAGGGTTAGAAATTGCGAACGATAGGATTACTGAAATCTGCATAGTTATAAGGCGAAAACAAAAGTATGAAATTGAAGATGAACATAAAAGTTGGCATATAAAGTCTAGTATAAGCACAAAGCAGTGTTTTCTTGAGTTTAGCAATTACATTCAGGGTCAAATGAGCGGTGGTATTAAACTAATTCTTTTTGATGCTCCACTTGTTTTGGGGTTTCTAAATGCTGAACTAATCTTGTATAATCTACCGTGTATTCAGGATGGAGATGTTGCTGTAGTTGATTTGCGAATGTTGGATGCAAAGCTAGACAAGCATAGAGTGGCATTGACAGTGGAAGAACTTGCACAAAAGCACTGCGTAGAGTATTTTGATCTAGGACGATTTGATACAACCAGTGCAGTTATAATATTAGACATTTTTGATCAAATACAACAACTATTTTAAGTTCTATGCGGATAGTAAGAAGTAAAAAATATTAAATGCTTATCAAAGATTTGGAGATATTTACAGGCGAACATAATACAACATGTGCATATCTTCAGGTATTCTGATAAACTTATCCATTAGTTAATATGTGGATTAGGTTGTATTGACAAGATATGCAGTTTATTTTAGCCAAGATGAAGAATAGTTTAACTGCTTTAGTATAACAATCTAATGTTGGTGCTGTAGAATGTGTTCTGTAAGTTAGTTATTGACTTACATCTCCATAATGAAAGGCTATTCCACTGTCATCGGCGGAATACGATGTCCGAGGTTGAGGTGATATTTTGTTGTGTAAGTAATCCTACACGTCACAAGAATCGCACATGTGAGTCACCATAATGTCACTCAACCGAGGACATCTATTTTTATTCTAGTTTCTGGTTTGTTTGCGAATTTGAGCTTTTGCACGGTTGAGTCTTGACATAACGGTTCCTATTGGGATATTCAGTTCTTTTGCTATTTCTTTGTACTTCATGCTTTTTGCGTAGTAGTAGTAAATTATTTCTTGTTGTTTTTTGGTCAGTAGATTATATAGTTCATTGAAATCAACATTTTCATCTATTTCTACTTCATCATTTTCCAAATCTTGCAATGTATCAGGTGTGTGTAAATCAATATCATCAACATTTGATCCATATACAAGTTTTGGTAGTTGTTTTTTTGAGCGAGTATAGTTTAAGAATACTCTATAAGCTATTTTGAAAATCCAAGCTTTGAAATTCGTGCCAGGAGTGAATTGATCAAACTTTTTATATGCTCGCATAATTGTACTTTGAAAAATAATGTCGCAGTCAAAATCATTAGTTGCGTATTTGCGCAGAAAATTATATAGATTACCTGCAATCGGTTCTAATAATTCGTCAAAATACTCTCTAGGTTTCATACAATAAGTATTATAACACAGTATCCAACTTTTGACTAAATCAGTCATCGGTATCTGGAGTAGGATATCAAAATGTTGAATTACTAGGCGGAGAGAGGCACGAGTGGATGAGAGAAGTACAGGTAAAAAGATCTAATCGAAGATGTGGCTATTAAGCATAAAACTACTAGGATTGCTCAATTTTGAAGATTGCCAGCGAACAGAATTTCTACTCAACAAAGGCAGCAAACATCTTCTGCAAGCCAGTCTTAATGCGATTGAGTACACTGTCGAGTTTCAGTATACTCGGCTGAACTTTCAGCGATGACCTCAAAACTGCATCTAGTGGCATTCTGTGGCTAAATTGATACTCTTGAATCAGATTCCGTAGTTTATTCTCATATAGATTATTTTCATTAGAGAACTGAATAATAGATGCTTCGAACTTATCTCTCAAAAACTCTTCATACTTATCTTGGACAATGCAGCTATCCCTTATATCTGGCAGTTCATTTTTGATAAACTCTTCAATTAGTTCACGCTTTGACCGTAATTCGTTGCTTGAGTTAAGTTGTGTGCGCACTTTTTCTAGAATTTTATTTCCGTAGTTGGTAGATTTTGCATCTACGACCTCTCGCAATAGCCGCAAAATATAGTAAACATCTATATCGGCTTTATAGGTCAGTTCAATCTCAAAATCGATGTCATTCAAAATAGACACTGTTTCTGCTGGATTTTTAGATCGTTCATACAAGTCAAGATATTTACTCTGGAAATTCGCCAACACCTGCTCATCAATGGAATTGTTAATATCAAAATCCACATAGGTTTCAAGCGAATTCTTCAATTTGAGTAATCTCCTAAAAATCTGCACAAATTCACGCTCGGCATTTTCATCTGCCAAATTATCAACAGATTGCGGATTAGGTGTAATTTCGAGTAACCGTTTCACTTGACTCTCAAATTCAGACAAAATATCCTCAAGTGGTTTCTCAAATATTTCCTCGTTTGCGTTTTTGTTGGCAAAGAGTTCGAGGGCCTCATCTTGCCTTGCCTTAAGATTTCTAAAACACACAATATTGCCGTGTGATTTTTTTTCATTCAGAACTCGGTTTGTTCGAGAATATGCTTGAATTAGCCCGTGATAACGTAGGTTTTTATCGACATAGAAAGTGTTCAACTTTGGTGCATCAAAACCAGTCAAAAACATATTCACAACGACAAGAATATCAATTTCGGTATGCTCTAATTTGCGAGAGATATCGAGCTGATATGCTTTGAAACCTCCTTGCTGAGTTGTCGAAAAATTAGTGCCAAATTGAAGGTTATACTGCTCAATATAACGCTCAAGTGCATCTCGAGAATGCTCATTTATCGGTCCATCTTCATCAACTTCGGTGGCTGATTCAATGTCCCCCAAATCCGAATCTGCGTTTTTGTCATTCTCATTGACACCATAACTAAACACGGTCGCAATTTTCAGATCATGTTGAATACTATTGAATGAATTCATGTACTTAATCGCAACTTCTACGCTCGGAGCTGCTAGAATTGCATTAAAGCTTCTGTTATAAGTCTTACGATTATGGTTATCAACAAGCCATTTTGCTATCGTTTTAATGCGCTGGTCGCTCTCCATAACTTCAGGTCGGTCAATATCTTCAACGTTGATGTCAGACTCTAATGACGAATTACCAATCTTGTAAGTTTTTAGTTGCTCAACGGCAAATCTCAGAACATTTTCATCTCTAATTGCATCAGTAATTACGTATTTATGCAGACTCTCACCAAACAAGTCTTTTGTTGTCTGTTTTTTCCCAGTAATTCCCTTTGCTGCATTTTTTTCAAATATTGGCGTGCCAGTGAAACCAAAGAGTTGATAATTATTGAAAAAATTAGTAATCTTTTGGTGGGTTTCTCCGAATTGTGATCGATGGCATTCATCAAAAATGAATACTAGTCGTTTATCCTTCAAATTCTCCATATTCTTCTTATGGTTTTTACGTCCAATCGCATTTCCTAGTTTCTGAATTGTTGTTACGATCAGCTTGCATTCTGGATCGCCAAACTGTTTGACAAGTGCCTTCGTGGAGTCTGTGGTGTCAACACTATTCTCGCGATATTCGTTGAACTGTCTAATTGTTTTTGCGTCCAAATCATTTCTATCAACGACGAATATAACTTTCTCAATTCCTGATTTTTGAGCCAGAAGTTGCGACGCCTTGAATGAGGTCAATGTTTTTCCAGAACCTGTCGTATGCCAGATGTAACCACCCTTTTTACCACTGACACCTTTTACATCGGCTCTATTCATTATTTTGTCAATCGCGTAAATCTGGTATGGGCGCAGAATCATCAACTGTTTTTGTGTATTCAGAACCGAGTATTTCGTAATCATATTCGTAAGGTGCACTCTGTTCAAAAATGCCTTCGCGAACTCAGCCAGTTCAGAAATAATTTGATTGTCCTCATTTGCCCAAAAATTCGTAAACTTGAAACTTTGTGATTTTTCAGAATGTGCATAACCGACCGTATTCGAGTAATATTTCGTATTCGCACCATTTGACACAATAAACATCTGCACATACTCAAACAACCCACGTCCACTCGAAAATGTATGACGACGATAGCGATTAACCTGATTAAATGCCTCTTTTAACTCAATTCCACGCTTCTTCAACTCAATATGCACTAGCGGAAGTCCGTTTATCAATATCGTTACATCATAGCGGTTTTGATATTTTGCATCCATCTCAATTTGATGAGTCACTTGAAACGTATTGTGCAGTGGATCATTCATATCGATAAAGTGTATATTACGCATCGACCCATCATCGCGCCGCAAAGTCCACCCCTGACGAAGTTTCTGTGCCTTATCGAACACTTTACCTTTCGTCAAATAGTTCAAAGCCGCAGTCCATTCATTATCCGTGAACCTGAATTCAGTGCCCTGCGCACCTGCACTGTTACTGAGCGCTTTGGTAGCAGAATCTATCCCTGAGTTGAACATCTCCAACTGCAGTCGCAAATTCTGCACCATTTCATCTTCATTTGTAATCAAATAAGCTGGCTCATAATCCAGATTGCTCACAAGATTATTGATCAACTCCTGCTCAAGTGCAGCTTCAGTTTGTGTTGCCATTAGATTCTCCTTCCAGATTTTGCAAAAGGTAAAGAAGGGGGAAAGAAAAAACACCTAAAACACAGGGGTTTTGACTTACCTATTCTATTTTGGAAAAGAAGTGGAAAAGAAATATCCGCTAAAATACAGGGGTTTCGCCATACAGAGCATTTTTTGGAAAAGAAGTGGAAAAGAAATTTTGATCTAGCCAATTGACTCACCTGCCCAAAAAGGAACATATTGCATCGACTTGTTGCCAACCTTTTCATCAAAGTGCTTAATATATCCTTTTTCAATTGCCAAGTTTATTAGCTTTGATGCCACTGACGCAGATGACTTTGCAAGCCCAAATCTTTCTCTAATGCTCTGATTATTTGTATACTGATCGTCGCGATATTGCACGCAAGTATGATAATATACTGCTAATGCTTGCTCTTCTTTCGTAAGCTTGTTTTGCGGCAATCGTCTTCTAAGTGTAATAGTTGTGTAGCCATCCGCAACTATTGAATGAGGAGAGATAAAACCGTCATTATCTAGACTTGATGCAATTTTTTGCCAACCAGAACCCTTTTGTTCGCAAATACCTAACTTATACATCTGTGCAGCCAGTGTTTCATTACGAGAAACTGGAGGAGAACCAAGAAATAGCATTGGTTTAACTAGTGGTACTCCAGGATTAATAAAAGTAATACGATCATCATAAATCTCTATCAAAATTTGTTTGCCATTTTCAGAAAAATCTTGATGAATAATACAATTTGCAAGTAACTCTCTAAGTGCAATTTGAGGAAAAGCATAATTTATTCTTCTAATGCCATCATCTCCAATTGATTCACCAATTCGAATACTATCAAGAATTACATCCAAAACAAGTGAAAACCCGTTAGCAGCACCCTTTTTTGATCGATAATCCTGTTTCGTATCAAGCTTGTTACTTCCATTATATACAATAACACGAGGAACTTTTTGCTCCAGACTACTGAAATCGGATATAGATTTGGCAAACATATATGCACCTAAATTTGTAATATTATATGTTGAATCTGAATTATCAGTCACAAATCCAGAGTTGATTAGCTCCTCCAACAATTGATGTTCTGATATAGAAATTCCTGCCTGTTTGCGCATATCAATAAATGCCTTAGTGTCTAGCAAGTCAAATACTTTACTTTTACTTAGATTAGATGCAATAATAACGTCTTCAAAATCAATTGCCAAGACTTTATTCCATAACTCGCGTCTAATACTAGGAAATTCCTTAAGTTTTTTTGTATTTGTTCCAATCCTAATATACTCGAAATTCTGATACTCCATAATTTCACTTTGGGGTGAAATAATAATAACTGTCAACCATTTGCCATCGACCTTAATCGAAGTAAATTCAATGTTAGGTTTTGGGTGAATATTAACTTGCACACATAGTTCAATCTCAGTTCCTTTAATTTTCTTTTGTTGATAATGAAAATCCGTTCCTACTATACTATGGGTTTTATCATCAATACCGAAAATAATATATCCACGGTTTATTGATCTACGAATTAGAGTATTTGAAATTGCGACAATATCCAGTGCAAGTTCCTCTTCGGAGTGCCAATTATGCTTGAATTCTACGTGTTCCAGTTCTGTTTTGTTAGCACGAAAACCGTTTACGATTTCAAGTAATTTCTCATTTTTTATCATTCATATCCTCCTTTTGTAATTATCTCATCAAAGAAACTATTCATCATTTTGTCTCCTTTTCTTCAGTATAACACTATTATCGTCCTCGTGCAGTGAACCGTCATCTCGAATTTCGCTCCTGTCATCCTGTGCTTGATTCAGGATTTCAAACTCTGGCAGTCTTATCTGTCCAGTCACGAGATTACTGAGCAGGAACTTCTTCTGCTCTTTGAGGTTAGAGAGTATCGATCGTAGCGCATCAAGTTCACGATCAGCGGTGGAGAGAATGGAGGAGATGGCTTGTTGCTCGGGGAGAGTGGGGAGGGAGATCTTCGTTTCTCTTGCTCCACTCCAATGTCGCTTATAATTTCCAAGAACTTTGTAGTGTTTTGAAAAAGAGTAATATACAAAACGCGTGTCACACATATTTGTCATTTTGTGCTTCGATGCAGAGTCCATAGATTCTGAATCCAATTCAGAATGACATTTAAGTGGAGTTATAATCTTTATGCCATCCGCACCTTGAGCAAATTGAAAATCCACAAACTTTATAACTTCGGAATGATCGCCAAATATCAGATATTCGCCACTTGGGAGTATTGCTCTTTCGTTATTGGTATACCCACAAATTATGTCTGGACTTTGGTCAACAATTGAGAACTTTCCAGTCTTCTGGAATTCCTTGTTTTGCAGTTTTCTTGGTGGTACCAAGGTTTTCGAAACCTCTCCCAACTTCACGTTCTTCCATTCACTCGCAAACGGCTTACTAGTTTCAGGGTCAATTGTTCGCAGGGCTGGAGCATCTACACCCTTCGGAACTGTCAGTAACTGTTGCATCAACCCTTTCTTCAGCTTCTCCTTCAACGCAATCTTCCGCTTTAATTTCTCTACTGCTTCATCCCATACCTCCAGAACAGATACAATAGCTTGCTGTTCTTTTTTTGGTGGTGCTAGAAATTTTATGCCATCGAGGTCTGGCTTGTGAATATGGACGATCGACTGCCCTTGCCCAAGTCTATTAATCTGTTTTCTTCCGGCTGTATTTAGGTAATATGACAGAAATAGTCCATCGCTATCAGTTGGTCTGAATCCGACTATATCTCCACCTGCATACCCTTTATCGAGCATAAATACAGCAGACTTTCCAATTTCTTCAACCTTTTCTCCTGAACCAGCAAATAACAAATCACCACGATGTATTTCGGTCGCCTCGCTGGCAACTTGCACACTAATATTCGATCTCGTTGATGTAGCAATCTTAAAGTCGTAATCAGTATATAGCTCTCCGTAACGAACAGCAGGTAAATCACCACTTTGCGCGTCATCTTTGGCAATACCAGCCCCCTTGAAGAAGTCTCCAACCTCCCCCAACTTCACCTCTCGCCACCCTTGTGGGATAATTCTTTCTTCAGGCATTATATTTTCTTTCTAGCAAATTTAGCTGTCTTATATCGATTTTTGCTTGATTCCAAGTATACTTGTCGCGTTGCATTGATTGTAAAGTACTGTAATGGCATTTACCGAATAACTTTCTTGACCCGCAAGGGCATGAATCCTTTTTCATATGTTTTCTTAGCCTTGGAATTAATAGCAATTTTCTCACTACTTCAATACTGTCAATATCAAATGGCTGAAGATAGTTTTCCCAGATTTTTTCCGTTCGTGATTCTGCTAGTCCCTGGTCTCCATGGCTCCTTTCGCCGACGGGTTGAACGCCATATTTTCGCCAATATTCATACTGAAATAAATAGCCAATGATTGCTGTTAAAAATGATTTTACAACATTACCGTCTTTCTTGAGTCGGTCTTTCAGATCCTCGGGTGTTGCTACGCAAAAAGAACCATTAGGGTTAAGATGAGAATAGCTCTCAACTCCTCTATCGTGATTATATGCTCTCGGTAAATTTGCAATATTATCGAAGTTCTCGTTCTTCGAAAATTCGATTCTTACTGTATTTCTGATAAGAAAAACATCTTTATTTTCCTCATAGTTAACTTGAAATTTGACTAAAACACTGAAGAAATTTGATTTATCATCAATATCAAACCATTTGATGAAACTAAATTCTTCTAATTCGTGTTTAAGCTGGTCGTGAGTTAACAATTTAGACCCTCCAAGGTTTTTCTGGTCTTATTGTCCTGCTTGTAACTGCGGGAGGTTTTATCTGCTTAGTAATATCATAATTAATAATATTCTGACACTTTTCATATGTATCTTCAATATATTTTTGTGGATTACCAAGAAATTCCGACTCACCTACGATTGAAATATATGACTCTTCCAGATTGGAATCAGTAGTGATTATTTCGTTTTGCACTCCAAAACTACCCACTTTATTGTAGCGGTTTTTAGTAATAATACTAGGAACTTGATTCGTTGCTAATTGCATACCATTTGGAAGAATTGCGACAACACCATTTGGCATTGATGTCCTATTTTCTCTGGAAATTTTCTTAAGTGAGTACTCTATTTCCCATTCAACCCAATCACTTTGCTTCAGATTTGGTGAGAGTGCTACAATTGTAACAGAAGTGTCCCAAATCATATCCTTAAGGTATTCCTTAATCGTATCCGCTTTAAGATCTGATAAATCATCAGAGAAGCCATCTTCTCCTTTATAGTATGTAGCATCATCACCAAGTGATTTTATTATCTTGTCTCGCAAATCCTGAGATTCACTGTATTTGTATGATATAAATGTTTTATGTGCCATTTCTATCTCTCCTTCCATTTTATTTCTTTGTTATTCACTATAAACCTATTGCCTAGCCAAGAGAGTATAAGCCCGAAAAGCAAAAGATACATCGGTAAAACCGAATAGGAAAATATTGCCTTCCACCTATTTTTCCATCTAAAATATGGTCTTACTGTATTGAGTTCAGACTTATTCAATTTGTCTAAATGATACTGTTTATTCTGACTATTATAATAATCGCGAAAACAGTTCTCAAGATATAGATAATATGCATCTAAACAACCAAAAGTAATCCAAGGAACTAGGACTATCCACCAATAACAGAGTTTATTTGCCGTTGCTAAAAATGCAAGAATTACACCGACCGAGCCAACAGCCCAGTTTTTCATCGCAAAACTATTGGAAGCCATACGAGTTATCACTGTCTGTAAGTATGATAAGTGAAATTGGATTTCTATGTGCTTAATCTTCATACCTTAGCTCCTTTCTGCAATCTAACTATCCCCAACTTTTCCAAATGTTCACGCATCTGAGCCTCGAGCAGCTCAATTTCGGGGTTTAACTCATCAAGTTCACGTAAAACTGCTGCAATATCAACTGGTTCTTCCTCCTCAAAAGTATCAACATAGCGTGAAATATTCAGGTTGTAGTCATTCTCCTCAATTTGAGAAAGCGGTGCGAGATGCGAATACTTATCAAGTTCAATGCGGTCATTGTAAGTGTCAATAATCTTCTTAATGTCCTCCTCGCGCAGTTTGTTCTGGTTCTTGCCCTTTTGGAATTCGCGGCTCGCATCAATGAACAGCACGTTTTCAGGGTGCTCGCGGTGTTTCTTGAATACAACAATCGCCACAGGAATTGAAGTGCCGAAAAATACATTACTTGGCAACCCAATAACAGCATCCAAATAGTTCTTCTCCCGGATGTAATACGTCCTGATTACTTGTTCTGCTGCCCCTCTAAATAGAACACCATGAGGTACAATGCTTGCCATTGTACCGTTTTCATCCAACTGGAAAATCATATGCTCAAGAAATGCCCAGTCTGCCTTGGATTTGGGTGCTAATTTTCCAGCCGCTGCAAACCGCTCGTCGTCAAGAAACATTGGATCAGCTGACCATTTCGCAGAAAACGGTGGATTTGCAACTACAGCCTCGAACTTCTTGCTGGTATGTTGAGGATTGACCAATGTGTCATCGAGCGCAATATCGAAACGCTTATAGTTTATGTCATGCAAAATCATATTCATACGTGCCAAATTGTACGTCGTAGGGTTACTCTCCTGCCCGTAATACTCGATGTTTTTTGAGTCTTTGAACTGCAGCCCAACACGGATTAGGAGTGAGCCTGAGCCACAAGTAGGATCATAAACACTGTCAATTTTCTGCTTATTACCTTTTACAATGCGTGCCAAAATCTCCGACACTTCCTGTGGAGTGTAGAATTCCCCTGCTTTTTTACCCGCACCTGAAGCGAACTGCCCAATCATATACTCATATGCATCGCCAAGTATGTCAATCTGCGAATTCTCCAACTGAAAATCAATCTGCGCTAGAATTCTGAGCACTTTAGCGATGAGTTTGTTGCGGTCATTTAGTGTTCGTCCCAGTTTTGATGATGCCAAATCAATCTCCGAGAACAAATTTTCGAAGTCATCTTCAGATTCTGTTCCAAGCGTTGACTTCTGGATATGGTCAAAAATTGCATCGAGGTCAGTGTTTAGATTTGGATTAGACTCTGCTTTAGCTGCAACTTCCTCAAACAATTCTGAAGGCTCAAGAAAATAGCCGAGTTCCTCAACTGCACGGAACCGAATTGCATTAACATACTTTTGTTGGTTTACAATCTGCGCAAACTCCAATCCATCAGGCTCAAGCAACTCATTAGCAAGTTTAGAGACCTTTTCCGAAAGATACTTATAGAATATAAACGCCAAAATGTAGTCGCGAAAATCATCAGCATCCATATGTCCTCTCAGTTCATTGGCTATATTCCAAAGGCTTGTGTGCAATTGTGATTTCTGCCCTGTTGTCATATCATTTGCATTACTCATTACGATATTCCTTTCTGTAGTCCTGTTAATAATTCTATCTTATGCGCATAATTTTGTTTTATTCTATTTATCTTATTATAGCATATAACAATTTCCTGCTGCTTTTTTATATTTGGAAAGTCAATTTCAATGTTGAGTACTGCACTGTTTGGAATCACGATACTACGAACGGATGTCGTTGAATTCTTCAACATTTCACGGCGTATTTTATCTGACCTAAGTTGAATTGCAAGGTATTCGGGCAAAATATCATCCTTAAAATACTTTGTAATTCTAATTATAGAAATGAAGTCCTTCGCGATAAGTTTATGAAATTCTTGTTTCGGAACAACCGCGCTTAAAATCCGATTACGATTTGTTAGTAGAATATCGCTAGGCTCAAGCTCTTTCAGACTGTATGTGGAATATACTTTATTTAATTCGTTGGTCATTATATACAAGTTATTATCCATGAGATTAGACGCTGATACTACTGAATACGCACATTCATCAGGTTCATCGCTAAACTTGCCTGATGGATACCCAGCAATTATATCAATACAATTTTTCAACCTCATACTATCCATTACACCACATCCTTTCTGTATTCATCAAATTAAAACACTTTATGCGCATAATTAAAGTATAGCATATTTTACTCTAGTTTAAATGAAAACGCGGAAATTTCTATGTGATTTTTCCACTTTAGAGGCATATACGCCGTTTTAGAAGATGTGCTCTTTATGTTGAGTCTTGCTGCTAAAGTGCTAGCAATGCCTTTTAAATCCCTGTGGATGCTAATTGAGCTGTAGTATATTTTTTCTACTTCATTCGAACAGAAGTAACCTTAATGTGTAGTAAAAGCGCCTCATGTGCGATAATACGCGATGTGGTTTCAATCTTTCATGACCTCATCAATATTCAACTGTGTTCATCTACCATTATGCAAAACTTTTGCGGTATTCTTTCTGTTGCTCCAGTTGCACTTTAGATGCTGATGCAGCATAGATGAAAATGTCATAGGGGGTGTGGTATAATAGTAGACATGGTAAAAAGAGTACTCGTTTGCGTTGCATGGCCGTATGCTAATGGACCAAGACATATTGGACATGTTGCAGGTTTTGGTGTGCCTTCTGATGTATATGCGCGGTATATGCGAGCAAAGGGTGATGATGTGTTGATGGTCTCAGGAACTGATGAACACGGAACACCTATACTTGTCCAGGCAGAGGAAGAAGGCATTGAACCTCAAGCGCTCGCAGATAGATACAACGCCGTGATTGTACAAGACCTCTTGAATTTGGGGCTTTCATATGACCTGTTTACGCGTACAACAACTGTTAATCACTATAAGACTGTTCAGGAATTATTCTTGGGGCTGTATAATAACGGGTATATGATTAAAAAAACGCAGATGAGTGCAGTTGATGCATTAACAGGACGAACTCTGCCAGATCGGTATATTGAAGGAACTTGTCCGTTGTGCGGTTATTCTGGGGCTAGGGGAGATCAGTGCGACTCATGCGGACAGCAACTAGATCCAATTGACTTGCAGAATCCAGTGTCAAAGATTGATGGTAAACCACCTAAGTTCATTCCATCTGAACATCTTTTTCTAGACCTTCCATCGCTCGCTGATGAACTCAAAAAGTGGCTTAAAACACGCACTAATTGGAGGCCAAATGTTCTGAAGTTCTCATTGGGGCTACTTGATGATTTGCAGATGCGTGCTATGACGCGTGATATTGACTGGGGAGTTCCAGTTCCATTAGACGGTTGGAAGGATTTGCCCACAAAACGGTTGTACGTATGGTTTGACGCGGTTGTTGGATATCTTTCTGCTAGTATTGAGTGGGCTCGTAGGAAATATGAAGAAGATGAGTCAAATGCTGATAAAATACAAAATCAGATTAAAAAAGCATGGCAGGCATTTTGGACTGATGATACAGTAATTTCCAACTACTTTATGGGTAAGGATAATATTACTTTTCATTCGCAAATTTGGCCTGCAGAACTTTTAGGGTATAGCGGTAGAGGCCCTAAAGTGCAAGATACGCATGAGTTTGGGCAGTTGTCGCTACCGACAGAGGTAGTTTCTAGTGAGTTTTTGAGCATGGAAGGTGAAAAGTTCTCATCGTCTAGGGGCGTGGTCATATATGTTAAGGATTTTCTTGACCGCTATCAAGTGGATGCATTGCGCTACTACATAATTGTTGCTGGACCTGAAACTAATGACTCGGATTTTACTTGGAGTGACTTTTTAGCTAGAACTAACAACGAACTTGTTGCAGCATGGGGTAATTTTGTCAATCGTGTGGCGAATATGATTGCGAAGAACTTTGGGAAAATTCCAGATATTTCTATTACTGAGGCAGTTGATTTGGAGTTGCTAAAAACTATACAAGATGGATTCAGAACTGTCGGTAATTTAATTGAGCAACATCATCAAAAGCAGGCGATGAGCCAGTTGATGCATTTAGTTGCAAATGCGAACGCCTATATTAGTACAACACAGCCGTTTAAGCTTAAAGGTGATGTATTGGGGGATGAGGAGAAAACAAGTAGAAGACTAGCTCAAATTCTTTTTACATTAGCACAGGTTGCAGTTGACCTGAACACTATGTTTGCAGTTTTTCTACCACATTCTTCAAATGCAGTGTACCAGATTTTCGGAGGCTCAAAAGGTGTGGATGGTGGACAGGGGCCTGATGTTGCAGCAGTACTTCCATCAAAACAAGTTGTTAAAGATTTGGATGATTCTAGTCGTAGTTATCCTATAATTACTGGGGATTATTCAGTTGGCTTGAGCTGGAAACATCATGAAATTGTTAAGGGCACAGTAATTAAAAAACCAGAACCAATTTTTAAGAAGTTAGATCCAAGTATTGTTGATGAAGAACTTAACCGAATGACAGGTATTTAGGAGAAAGCCGCAGTGAAGCGTAGAATTGAAATTTATGATACCTCATTAAGAGATGGCGCACAACAACAGGGTGTAAATTTTTCTGTTGCAGACAAGTTGAAAATTATTGACCTATTGTCTTCGTTCGGAATTGACTGTATTGAGGGTGGATGGCCTGGCGCAATTCCTAAGGACACGGAGCTTTTTAAGTCATCTTCGACACCGCTATATGCATTTGGTTCAACTAGAAAGCCCAATATTACATCAGCAGATGATCAACAGTTGCTTAGTCTTAAAGATGCAATTGAGAATGCACATGAAAACACACGGAGTAAACGGCATAGAGGTATTTGTCTAGTTGCGAAAACAGATGTACTACATGTTGAACTTGCACTTAAAACTACAAATGAAGAAAACTTGAGGATGATTGAAGATTCTGTGCGGTTTTTTGACGCATTAGATTATGAGTATGATATAATAGTAGATGCAGAACACTACTTTGATGGTTTTGCACGGAACAAGGAATATGCGGTAGAGGCAATTGCAACTGCGTTTAAAGCTGGTGCAAGATGCGTTGTGCTGTGTGATACAAATGGTGGTGCAATTCCTAGTGTAGTAAGTTCAGTAGTTGCACAAACTATTCAAGCGCTTGAGTTAAACTACAATATTACGATTTCCAACTCGCTGCAAAGTTCTAGTGAGAATGAACCGCCTAGAATTTTAGGGATTCATGCACATAACGACACTGGTTGTGCAGTTGCTAATACACTTGTTGCGGTTGAAGCAGGTGTTGCACATGTGCAAGGAACTGTTAATGAATATGGTGAACGTACTGGTAATGCGAACTTATTAAGTGTTATTGCAAATCTAGTGCTAAAACTGGATTGTGAAGTGTCTGATAGTGGGAAAATTGAACTCAGCAAGTTGTATAATCTGGCTCATAATATTGCAGAAATTGCAAATATCAACATCAATGTTCGGCAACCGTATGTTGGAGATATTGCATTTGCTCATAAAGCTGGACTGCATACATCTGCACTAAAAGTTAATTCAGATTTGTATCAACACATCAACCCAAAAGTTGTTGGAAATGACCTCAAAATTATTATATCCGAAATGGCTGGTCGTTCTTCTGTTGAATTGAAAGCTAATGAACTTGGTTTTGATATTACTGCGCGTAAAGATGTGCTAGATGCATTAACGAACAAAATTAAGGACTTAGAACAGCAAGGTTATGCATTTGACTTAGCAGATGCATCATTTGAGTTGTTGCTTAGGGGGGAACTTGGAATTTTACCGCACTTTTTCCGTCTGGAATCTTGGCGTGCGATTTGTGAGAGAATAGGTAGTAGAAATTCAAAAGTTGATGCTGAGGCAGTTGTAAAACTAGTTGCTGGCGAAAAACGTTTTGTGGCATTAGGTGAAGGTGAGGGACCAGTTAATGCGCTTGATAATGCGCTTTCAGATGCATTGAAAGATGTATATCCTGAAATAGAGGACTTTGAGCTTGTTGATTATAGAGTTCGTTTACTTGATACTAGTAAGGGTACAGATTCTATAACACGCGTACTTATTACTTTTAGAAATCATCATAATAATGCAAGTTGGACAACTATTGGGGTTGGTTCAAATATTATTGAGTCTTCATGGGAAGCGCTAATAGATTGCTATATTTTTGGTCTAATTTCTTGTGGTTCTAATGGCATTAAGGAGTAAATTGTGAAATCACACTATTCAATAAAACCAGGTTCACCATATCCTTTGGGGGCAACTTACGATGGTTCTGGAACAAATTTTGCACTGAATTCAGAAGTTGCACAAAGAGTTGAACTTTGTATTTTTGACAAAGACATGAATGAAGAGCGCATTGAAATAACTGAGTGTGATAACTATGTCTGGCATATTTATATACAAGAACTTATGGAAGGCACGCAGTACGGATATAGAGTGTATGGACCAGATGATGTGAAAAATGGGAATCGTTGTAATGGGGCAAAATTATTACTAGATCCATATGCAAAGGCATTTACTGGTAAAGTGGATTCGGATGAATCAATATTTTCCTACTACTTTTCCGATTCCAAGCATTCTAAGATCAACTCATTAGATTCTGCACTTCATGTTATGAAGTCAGTTGTTGTGTCACAGTTTTTTAATTGGGGAAATGACCGTCCGCCTGAGCATTCATATGCAGATACCGTGATTTACGAAGTGCATGTGAAAGCGATGACAATTTTGAACAAGTCTGTGCCAGAAAAGTACAGAGGTACATATACAGGACTTGCACATCCAAGTACAATTGCACATCTCAAGAAGTTGGGAATTACAGCAATTGAGCTGATGCCAGTTCACCAGTCTGCGGATGATGGATCGCTTGAGAAGAAGGGGCTTTCTAATTTCTGGGGTTATAACACTATCGGATTTTTTGCACCAGAGAATAAATATGCAGCATACGGAGATCTCGGTTTTCAGGTTAATGAATTCAAACATATGGTTAAGGTAATGCATGAAAACAACATTGAGGTAATACTAGATGTTGTTTATAATCATACTGCTGAGGGTAATCATTTAGGACCAACTTTGAGTTTCAAGGGCATTGATAATAAGGCGTATTATCGGCTAGTTGATGGTAATGAAGAATACTATTTTGATACAACAGGAACTGGAAACTCGCTCTTAATGAGGTCTCCACAAACACTCCAGTTGATTATGGATTCACTACGTTATTGGGTCAATGAAATGCATGTGGATGGTTTTAGATTTGATCTAGCGGCAACTTTGGCTCGCCAGTTCCATGAAGTGGACAAGCTTTCCGTGTTCTTTGATATAATTCATCAAGATCCTGTACTTTCTAGGGTGAAGTTAATTGCAGAACCTTGGGATTTGGGAGATGGCGGTTATCAGGTTGGTGGCTTTCCAGTGCTTTGGTCTGAGTGGAATGGGCGTTATAGGGATACTATTCGGGATTTTTGGCGTGGAGAAGATGCAACACTAGCGTCATTTGCAACAAGAATTACTGGTTCTTCAGATCTTTATGCGCATACTGGAAGGCGACCAGTTGCATCAATCAACTTCTTTGCTGCTCATGATGGTTTTACACTTAATGACTTGGTTAGTTACAACGAGAAGCATAATGAAGCTAATGGTGAAGATAGCAAAGATGGAGAAAGCCACAACAGATCATTTAATTGCGGCGCGGAAGGTGAAACTTCAGATGCTGCTGTTATATCCCTGCGCAATCGTCAGAGGAAGAACTTTTTAACAACTCTGTTCTTATCGCAAGGTGTTCCTATGATACTATATGGTGATGAAATGGGGCGCACACAAAGTGGCAACAACAATGCATATTGTCAAGATAATGAAATTGCGTGGATGAACTGGGATTTGGAACTGTGGCAAAATGAACTACTTGAATTTACTGCTGCTTTGATTAACTACCGCAAGATTCATCCAGTACTTCGTAGGCGCAATTTTTTCTCAGTTGATGGTGATGCAATCTGGTTTGATAATGAGGGCGCAATTATGAAGCAGAAGGACTGGAATACCTCATTTGCAAAAACTGTTATGCTTTTTATAGACGGTTCTAAAATAACTGAGCGAGATCAAAATGGAGATGAGATTATTGATGACTCATTCTTGATAATTTTCAACGGGCATTATGAAGAAATGGAATTTGAACTGCCTAAATTAAGCGGTGTAAGTAGGTGGGAACTGGTTTTGGACACTGCATTGACAACTGCATTTGTTTTAGAAAACGAGCAGTATATAAACCTACCAGGATCAGGAATATTAGTTTCAAGTAGATCGGTTCGGCTCTATAAGGCGGTGAAGTAATGTCTTTGAAGGCAATCGTTCCTGCAAATCGCTGTTTAAATCCAGGAAATGATATTCCAGTGAGTACTTATCGCCTTCAGTTATCTGGTTCATTTACTTTTAAGGATGCTCAAAATATAGTACCATATCTTTCTAGGCTTGGAATTACTCATCTATATCTTTCTCCTATTTTGCAGGCAATTCCAGGGTCATTGCATGGTTATGATGTTATAGATCATACACGTATTTCATCCGAGTTAGGTGGACTTGAGGGGCTTGAATCGTTGGCAGAAATCGCACATGAACATAAGATGGGCATTATTATTGACATTGTTCCAAACCATATGGCAATTCCTTCTCCAGCGTGGTATAATCATCAACTTTGGGATGTTCTGTACAGAGGCAGAGAGAGTTGTTATGCGCATTGGTTTGATATAGACTGGGTCAATAAGGAGAAGATTGTTTTGCCAGTTTTAAAAAAACACATCAGCGATGTTGTTGAACAAGGTGAGTTTAAAGTTAAACATATGTATATACCAAAAAATGCATATGACCCAAATACTAGAATTGACGAACTATTTGTGCTTGAATATGAAGAACTTGCATTTCCACTAGTTCCTGGAACGCACGAATTACCAATTGAAGAACTACTAGAAAAGCAGAACTACCGCCTGATTTTTCATGAAGCTGGAAATGAAGAACTGAATTATCGTCGGTTCTTTGATATTGGCTCCTTGATTGCAATACGAGTTGAGAATGAGAATGTTTTTGAAGCAACTCATGCATTAATCTTTGACTTGATTAGACGAGGTATTATTAACGGACTCAGAATTGATCATATTGATGGTTTAGCAGATCCTGCAACTTACTTGAGCAGATTGCAGAAACGAACTGATGGAGTATGGGTAGTTGTTGAAAAAATTCTGTCTTCACATGAAAAGTTAGAAGAAGATTGGAAAACCGTTGGAACTACTGGTTATGAAGCTGCTAATCTTATACAACGAGTTTTTATTAACTCATACGGACAAGCAGCACTTTATGATATCTTCCAGAATAATATTGCAAATAGTGATGAAATTCGTTCTCTTGCAAGTGTAAATGGTTTTCTTGAAAATGATGGGTTTGAAACTGAGAACATAAATAGTGTAGATGCTATAATTGCCACATCTAAACGCCAAATTATGCGAACTGTTTTATATGCAGATGTTCATAGACTAACTGAATTCGTAAGTAGCATATTTCGGAAAAATCCGACACTTAGAGACCACACATGGCGTGCAATAAGTAGTTGTTTAATTGAGATTTTGGTTGCGCTAGACCAATATAGACCGTATATTATACCTGGTTTAGAAATTTCTAGCACTAGCCGTTTTGCAATAACTTCGGCTGTTTTACGAGCAAAGGCGTACATTTCAAATAAACACTACGAAACTCTGGAGTTAATTAGGCAGTTGCTATTGCAAGAATTTGATGAAAATGAACGTTTTTTGGACCAAGTCACCATAAACCGCTTTGTGACCAATTTTGGGCAAGTTAGTTCTGCTGTAATGGCAAAAGGTGTTGAAGATACTGCATTTTATCGCTATATAGTTCTCACTTCAATTTGTGAAGTTGGTGGTAATATTCATGATTTTGGAATAACTCTACATGCATTCCACAATGCAGCAAAGGTGATGCAATTTGAAACTCCGTATGCTATGACTGCTGGAACAACACATGACTCCAAGAGATCTGAAGACGTTCGTGCATTCTTGTCAGTTCTTACTCAAAATACTAAGGCGTGGATTGAAACACTCAAAATGTTGAGAAAAGCAACTTCAAAGTATCGTTCATCACTTGTTGATGGAAATACGGAAAACTTGGTGTGGCAAACGATTATAGGTACTTGGACTCACGATGAGTTTACAAGAATTACTTCTGAGCGCCTTGAAAAGTACTTGATTAAGGCAATGCGCGAAGCAAAAGTTTACACCAGTTGGCTACGGACTAGAAAACGGTATGAAGGTGCAGTTTTGGACTTCGCAAAAGGTGCAATAACTGACCAGAAGGTGATTCAAATTCTTGATGACTGGTTCACAAATCAAAATGAGTTCATTACTTCTGCAGTTTTATCATTTAAGGCGGTCCAGCTTACCATGCCTGGAGTTGCTGATAATTATCAAGGACTAGAATCAATGAAACTAGCGCTAGTGGATCCAGACAATAGGGGAGAAGTGGATTTTAATGCGCTAGATCAAATGCTTGCGAAGATTATTGATGCTAATTACAACCCCAATTTACCACTAGGTACTCCTTTAAATTACCGTATAGATTATTCCTACCAGCCAAAAACACTTGGTGAATTAAAGTTGTTGGTTACTTATGTTGCACTTCAATTACGCAAAGACTATAAAGAGGCGTTCGTTGGTTCAGAATCTGGTTATACACCACTTCCACTTTCAACTGACTGTGCACTAGGTTTTGCAAGAACTGTACGCCAAAAACCTCAAGTTATTACCTTGGTTACAAGATATTCTGGAACACTAGATCGTGAGAATGGCTGGATTGGTCAAACTGTGGTGCTCCCAAAACTGTCGTCTGGTTACAACCTCTGGATAGACAGGTTAACAGGAAAAACCTACAATCCTGGAACCAATTTGCTAATAGAGGTTTTTTCTAAATATCCAGTTGCATTTCTTGAGCCTCTTCGTGGAACCACTAAGAAGAATTACCTGGAGTTATGGGCACCGAATGCATCTTCTGTTGATGCATATCTTCCAAAAAAGAGAACAGTTGATCAAACACAAGTTTTTGATAAATATTCTGAACTTAATGCATATTCTAGGGTAAAATTCACTCGGATAAACGACAAACCTGGTTGGTGGCGCACCAAGAAGATGATTAGAGTCAACCGCGATTACTTCGTGTGCGTTGATAATGGAGTAAAAGTTCCAGATCCTCGTTCAACTAGGCAGATTTTTGGGGCTGATGGATTTTCTCGGATGATTAGTTTAGACCAGTTCAGATTTACAGATTCCAACTGGATGGGTCTTGATTTACTTGGCAAGAGCTTCTATGAGCTGCACATTGGTACATTTACTTCTGAAGGCACGTTTGATGCAGCAATTGAGAAGTTGCCCTATTTGAAGGCGCTTGGTGTTGAAGTTATTGAAATAATGCCAGTTTCCACATTTGACGGTGATTTTGGCTGGGGATATGATGTTGCTGATTTATATTCAATTTACGAGCAATATGGAGGTCCTGTAAAATTCCAAAAGTTCGTAAATGCAGCACATAATTTATCACTTGCTGTATGTCTTGATGTTGTTTACAACCACTTGGGCCCAGTTGGTGATTATTTAAACCACATTGGTCCGTATTATACAGATGCACACCGAACACCTTGGGGTCCTAGTTTCAATTTTGACCAAGACAACTGCGAAGGAGTGCGCGAGTGGATACTAGATCATGCAATTTCCATGTTTGATAAATTCCATCTGGATGCACTTAGACTTGATGCGACACACCAAATCCATGACAACTCGTCAATACATATACTTTCTGAATTATCAGTGCTAGTTGATGCATACTCCAAAAATACCACGCGCAAGATTATGCTAATTGCTGAATCTGACACAAATGATGTTCGTACACTAGCACCTTATGAACAAGGTGTAGAACATTCAGGATTTGGTATTCATATGCAGTGGTCAGATGATTTTCACCATGCGCTTTACTCTTATTTGAGCAGTGAGACACGGTCGTATTATAAGGATTTTGGAACACTTGAAATTTTGAAAAAGGCACTTAAACAAGGCTGGGTTTATGATGGACAGTACTCTAAGTTCAGAGGCAAGGTATTTGGAACTAAACTTCCAGATGATTTTGATCTGCGCAGATTTGTTATTTGCTTTTCTAACCATGACCAAATAGGCAATCGAGGGCTAGGAGATCGTCCGAACTTCAATTTGCCAATCTATAAGTTGAAAATTGCAAGTGCATTAACACTTTTGTCGCCTTTTACACCTCTAATATTTCAAGGGGAAGAATGGGCAGCAAGTTCGCCTTTTCAGTTTTTTGCAAACTACAAGAATGATGATGTATCTGATGCATGCAGAGATGGACGTGCTGAAGAATTCAAGGAATTTGGATGGGAAGAATTTTATAAAGAGAAGTTTGGAGATGATGTTTCAATACCAGATCCAATTTCTTGGGAGACTTTTGAAAATTGCAAGTTAAAATGGAATGAGATGGGGGATGTTCATCATCTGGAAATGTACTTGTGGTATAAGCAGTTGTATGAAATTCGCCGTACTTATCTTGGTGATTTGCCAATAACTAGTGCAGATATTCGTGTTGAAACTACACAAGATGCAGATGGAGATACACTGTTGTTGTCTCATCAGGGTATAATAGTTGCTTGTAACTTCTCTAGTTGTCCTAAAGCAGTTGGAGTTAAACTTGGGTCCAAATTGCCCAAGATTATTACATCATCTAGTCCAAAAAATGTGGTTGCAATTTCTGGTATGCTGAAAATGGCTACACATTCTGTGACAATTCTTAAAATAAACTAATACTTGCACTATTTTTTTCTATTTCGGATGTACTCAACTGGTAAATTCAATATAATACACACTTAAATTACTTCTCCAACCTACTTGACAAGCGGGGGGGGGGGGGTGCTATAATAGAAGAAATTCATTTATATTATATTAA